>JBATLA010000064.1:0-3073 GCA_049669945.1 Polyangiales bacterium
GCCCTCGCCTGCCACGCGCGGGTGGCGAGCGACAGCAAGAAGACGAAGCTCGGTCTTCCCGAGGCTCAGCTCGGCTTGCTCCCGGGCGCCGGGGGCACGCAGCGGCTTCCGCGCCTCATCGGTGTCCAACCCGCACTCGACATGATGCTGACCGGCAAGCAGGTGGACGCGAAGAAGGCGCTCAAGCTCGGATTGGTCGACGATGTCGTCCCACCGTCCATCCTGCTCGAAACAGCCGCCGAGCTGGCGCTTGCACGTATCGGCTACAAGCATAAGCGCGTGAGCTTCATCGACCAGCTGAGGGACAAAGACACCCTCGCGGAGGCTGCGCTCACGAAGAACCCCGTCGGCCGCAAGGTGCTCTTCGACCAGGCGCGCAAACAACTCCACAAGCAAACGCGGGGCAACTACCCGGCGCAGGACCTGATCATCGACGTCGTGCGCGCCGGTCTCGAAGGCGACTTTGAAGCGGGCCTCCAAGCCGAGGCGCGCGCGTTTGGCCAGCTGCTCATGTCTCCTGAAGCCGCCAATCTGATGAGCATCTTCTTCGCGACGACCGCGCTCAAGAAGGACAACGGCGTCGACGACCCGGAGGTCAAACCGCGAGACGTGAAGAAGGTCGGCATGCTCGGCGCAGGTCTCATGGGCGCGGGCATCGCCTACGTCACGACCTCGGTCGCCAAGATCCCCGTCCGGCTCAAGGACCGCGACGCAGACGGCGTCATGGCCGGGCTTCGCTACGTCCGCGGCATCATCGACGGCCGCGTGAAGCGCCGCCGCTTGAGCGAGCAAGGCGCCAACCACCTCATGCTCCAGACGACCGGCACGACCTCGTACGAGGGCTTCCAAGACATCGACGTGGTGATCGAGGCGGTCTTCGAGGATCTGTCGCTCAAGGAGCAAATGGTACGCGACGTGGAGGCCGCCGGCCGAGAGGACGTGATTTTCGCCTCCAACACCTCCTCGCTGCCCATCACGAAGATCGCGGCGGCGAGCAAGCATCCCGAGACGGTCATCGGCATGCACTACTTCTCGCCGGTGCATAAGATGCCGCTGCTCGAGATCATCGTCACCGAGCAGACGGCCGATTGGGTCACCGCGACCTGCGTCGAGCTCGGCAAAAAGCAGGGCAAGCACGTCATCGTCGTGAGGGACGGCGTCGGGTTCTACACGAGCCGCGTGCTCGCGCCGATGATGAACGAGGCGGCGTACCTGGTCGCCGAGGGGGTGCCGATCGAGAAGATCGACAACGCCATGCTCGACTGGGGCTTCCCGGTGGGTCCCATCAAACTGACCGACGAGGTCGGCATCGACGTCGGTGCCAAGG
Source organism: Polyangiales bacterium (assembly GCA_049669945.1). Classification (GTDB taxonomy): domain Bacteria; phylum Myxococcota_A; class Polyangia; order Polyangiales; family Houyiibacteriaceae; genus SG8-38. The sequence continues at coordinate 1,328 of JBATLA010000064.1, forward strand.
TCGGCAAGATCATGCTCGGCGCATTCGGCGAGCGGATGGCGCCACCGGATGGCATGAACAAGCTCATCGAGGACGAGCGCTTCGGCCGAAAGAACGGCCGCGGCTTCTATCTCTACGGTGACAAGAAGAAGGGCGTCGACGAGTCGGTCTACGAAGTGCTCGGTGTCGAGCCGACCAACAAGAGCGTCTCGAACGAGGACATCGCGTGGCGCTGCGCCCTCCAGTTCGTGAACGAGGCATGTCGTTGCTTCGGCGAGGGCATCCTCCGGAGCGCGCGCGATGGCGACATCGGCGCGGTCTTCGGCCTCGGCTTCCCGCCGTTCCGCGGCGGGCCGTTCCGATTCGTGGACCAGATCGGCGCGAAGGAAGTCCTCGGACGCTTGCGCGAGCTCGAAAAGAAGCACGGTCCCCGGTTCTCGCCAGCGCCGGTCCTCGAGGAGATCGCCCGAAGCGGCCAGACCTTCCATGGCGACAATCCGGTTCAGCCCGGTGAGTCGCGCGGAAACCACGGCCAGGGCCGGCCGCGGGCGACGGCTTAGCCCCTGATTTTCCTCAGGTATTGGCTGATTTGCCGATACCCGGGGGTGTCGATTGCAACGGCGCCCCGACCTCCTTATCATGAGCAACGGTCGGGGCTCCACGGAACAAGCTACCAGCGGAACGCGTTGGTAGCTTGCGCCGGCGAAGAAGTGACCAAGCGCTGAAGATGGAAACCGGGGAACAAGCCAAGAAGCTCGAGACTGCTGCGCGCACGATCGCACAAAGCCAGCCGAATCACCGGAGAGTCTTGCTCGTCGAGTGCGACCCGGACCTTCAGTGGAGCTTGGCGCGCATGCTGACCGTGAACGGCAATCGGGTCGTAGGCACGAGCTCCGGCGAAGGTGCGCTCGCGGTGATCGAGCAGTGGGACGCCGAGCTTGCCCTGGTCTCGTCGAGCCTGTCCGGCACGACCGGGGTCGAGGTCGCGCGCGAGCTTCGCGCTCGTAACCCCGACCTTCTGGTCATCCTGATGGACGACGGAGGCCCCGATTCCGAGACGCGCGAAGCCTCGCCTGCCATTGCGGCCCGTCTGGCCAAGCCGTTCCGATTCGAGGCGCTACGCGCGCTGCTCGATTCGCTCCAACTTACACCGGCCCCTGCGGAGTAGCCCTGCTAGGCTTCTTAGGTGTGAAGCGGCTGCTCTCCGGCTTGTGTTTCGTTCTGAGCGTGTCGCTCCTTGGCGCTGCCGTAGCCCAATCTACGCCTGCGTTCATTCACGTCGACGAGATCCGGCCCGGAATGAAGGGCTACGGCTTGTCGGTTTTTCGCGGGACGGCGCCCGAGCGGTTCGACGTCGAGGTCATCGACATCCTCCACAACTTCCGCCCCAACCAGGACCTGATCCTGATTCGGACGCCGCACCCCCTCCTCGACCGCGCCCGCGGCGTGGCTGGGATGAGCGGCAGTCCGATCTACTTGGATGGTCGGCTTGCGGGCGCCTATGCCTATGGTTGGAGCTACGGGACCGATCCGGTCGTTGGCGTCACACCAATCGCCAACATGCTGGCAGAGCTGAAACGGCCTGTGCGCTTGGACATGTTCCCGGGCGCCCGTCCGTTAAAGAGCGCTCCGCGGGCCGAAACTGACCCGCCGCATCTGTCGAACGAGCGCCTCGCTGGCCTCCCGACCTACCGAGGCGAGCACCCGGTGAACGCGCTCTCGACGATCCGGGCGCTGCAAGAGAAGCAAGCGCGGACCCAGGCGCCA
>JBATLA010000065.1:0-3896 GCA_049669945.1 Polyangiales bacterium
CTCGACGCTGCCGTGCACGTCGTCGCCGATGACGTGCGCGTGGAGCGCGTCCTCGTCCGCAACGCGGCGTTCGGATTCCTCGTCGAGAAGGCGAACCGCGCGAGCATCGTCAACAACGTCGTGCGGGGCCCGGACGAGGGTCCGCTTGGCCTGCGGGGCGACGGAATCCGCCTTTGGGAGACGCGCCATTCCGAGGTTCGAGGCAACCAGGTCATCGGTTGCCGCGACATGGTCATCTGGTATTCGAGCAACAATCGCTTGGTGGGCAACAGTGTCGTTCGTAGCCGATACGGGACGCACTTCATGTACAGCCACGACAACCTGGTGGAGGGCAATCAATACATCGACAACGTCGTCGGCATTTTCATCATGTACAGCCGCAACGTCACCTTGCGTGAGAACCTGCTGGCACGTTCGTCCGGCCCGGGTGGCATGGGGCTCGGTCTCAAGGAATCGGGGAATTTGACCGTCGCCGACAACGCCTTCATCGCCAACACGAAAGGCGTCTACATGGACACCGCGCCGCTCGAGCCCGACGACTACAACACATTTGAGAACAACGCGTTCTTCCACTCGGAAGTGGCAGTGTTGATGCATTCGAGCGAAAAGCGAAACGCGTTCATCGGCAACACGTTCGTCAGCAATCACTCGCAACTTCAGGTCGAAGGCGGAGGGAATGCCTTGGCGGTCGATTGGAACGGCAATTCGTTCGATGACTACACGGGCTACGACATGGACCGCGACGGCTTTGGCGACATTCCCTACGAGCTTCGCCGTCTGAGCAGCCAACTGGAGAGCACGTACCCACAACTTCAGTTTTTTCGCGGGGCGATCACCCTCAAGCTTCTCGACGCGATCAGCTCCTTGTTCCCCATGATGCAACCGGAAACGACGTTGATCGATCCGCGGCCGAGGCTCGGGGCGCTCGAATGGAAGGCCGCTGATGCGCGTTGACGGCAAGTTGGTTCGAAAGCGGTTCGGCAAGATCGAAGCGCTCCGGGGCATCGATTTCACGATCCCGAACGGTGGGAAAGTGGGGCTCATCGGCCCCAATGCTTCGGGCAAGTCGACGCTCATTCGAATCGTGCTCGGTTTACTGCGCTGCGAGGGAGAGCTTCTGCTCGACGGTGAAGAGAGGCAGGGCATCGAGCAGGCCGACCGGATTGCGTACGTCCCGCAGATCGCACCGAAGTTCGGCGCGTCAGTGGGCGAGGTCATCAAAGCGATCACACGTGTTCGAGAGCTGTCGCCGGAAGACGTCGTCGCGTGTGGCCGGGACGTCGGGATCGACCTCCGCGCTGTCGAGCGACAGGCGTTCTGCAATCTGTCGGGAGGCGCCAAGCAAAAGACACTGATTTCGCTCGCGCTAGCGAGTCAGGCTTCGCTCTACGTGCTCGATGAGCCTACGGCCAGCCTCGACACGCAGTCGCGCGGCGACCTGTTCCACTTGCTCTCGGAGCGAACCAAGGATGCGACGCTCGTCTTGTGTTCGCACCGACTCGAAGAGATCCGCACGTTGGTCGATCAGGTGATGGTGCTCGACGAAGGTCGTCTAGCATACTTCGGCCCCACAGAGGACTACCTCGATCGAATGACCCTGAGCACGATCGACGTGCAGATGAAGAACGGAGTGGACAACGAGAGGCTGCAGCGCATGGGATTTGAGCCGGGGGTTGCAGGTTGGTGGAGCCGCACGGCCACCAGGGCGGAGAAGCTCGAGCTCGTCGCGACCTTGTCGCATGAGATGGAGGAGCGGGTGCTGAATCTGCTCGTGCGCGACGCGGATGCCGTGCAACTCGATGAACAGGGAGACGGGGACGATGTCCACCAACGTAGTTAAGGGCTTGCTGTTGGTGGTTGCGCTCGTCGCGGTCGTCATCACCTTCGTGCGCTTCAATCAGGTGGCACCACCCGAGGGCCCCGTTTCGGTCGTTTGGGATAGCGAGGTTTGTAGTCACTGCAAAATGCACGTCGGTGACCCGCGGTTCGCCGCGCAGTTGCAAACAGTCGAGGGAGACATCTTGAACTTCGACGACCCGGGCTGCCTCTTCGACTATCTCGCATCTCACGAGACATCGATCCACGCGCTTTACTTCCGAAACCACGCGGCCGACGGTTGGCTCTCCCAGTCCGAGACGGGCTTCATCGCCGTCGACGATTCCCCGATGGGCTACGGCCTCGGAGCAGTGCCCAAGGAGACCGAGGGCGCGCAGGGCATCGATTGGGCCAAGGCGCAGGTGAAGGCGCGGCCACACCACCAACATGGAGGCCCATGAGGCGCCAGCTCCAATCGTATTTGGCCGTCGCCCAGCTCGACCTCGCCGAGGTGCTGCGTTCGCGGTGGCTGTTGTTCTGCGTGGTCGTGTACGCCGTGCTCGCGGGTGTTTTTCTGCTCGTCGGCATGCGTGAGTCGACCGTTTTCGGCTTCACGGGGACGGGTCGGGTGCTCGTCTCCTATGTGCATGCGCTGCTCGTTCTTCTTCCCTTGATGGCGTTGATCGCGACGGGCCAAGTCGTCAACAAGGCGCGCGACGACGGCACGCTCGAGCTTCTCTTCAGCCAACCGATCTCGCGAGGAGCGTTCTTCAGCGCGATCTCGAGCGTGCGTTTCCTGGTGCTCCTCCTGCCCTTGGCGGTTCTCATGATCGCCGTCGGTATCTTTGGGCGCTTTGTGTTCGGTCAGGACATTGAGTGGAGTTTCATTGGTCACTGCGTGGTCCTGTGCTCGGTGCTCATCTGGTCGTTTTGCGGTATCGGGCTCTGGGTTTCGACGACCGTACAGAATTCTGCGCGCGCGACGATGTATCTGCTTCTCATCTGGGTGTCGGGCATCGCTCTGATGGATTTCGCGCTGGCCGGGATGATGCTGCAGTGGCGCCTCGAACCCCGTGTCGTCTTTGCATTGGCCGCGCTCAATCCTGTCCAGAGCATTCGAATGGCCCTGTTGTCCTCGGCCGATCCTGAGCTTAGCGTGCTGGGCCCGGTCGGGTTCTACTTGGCCAATCAAATTGGAAGCACGGGGCTCTACGCGCTAGGTGTCGTCTGGCCCACGGTGCTCGGGACGCTCGCCTGGGCGAGCGGTTTGTGGAAGCTCTATCGGGGAGACGTGGTGTAGGAAGTGAAGGCCTAAGAGGAGGCGACATGTCAAAGGCACTAGACGCATTCTATCGGTTCTTGGACGAGCCCATTTTCCCGTGGGCGAGGGTCACGCTCGCGGTCTTGACGATCTTCGTTGGCCTGAGCTTCACCGCGCCGATGTGGCACATCGACATGAGCGCCCCGCAGTATCCCGAAGGCCTCGAACTCTACATCTACTCGTACAAGGTCGACGGGGGCAACGACGGCAACGACGTGCAAGAGATCAACGTGCTCAACCACTACATCGGCATGGCGCCGCTCGACCGCGCGTCGCTCACGGACCTCGATTGGATTCCGTTCCTCTTTGCCGGAATGATCATCTTGGCGCTGCGTACCGCAGTCATCGGCAAAGTGGGATCCATGATCGACCTGCTCGTGTTGACGACCTACGCGGGCATCTTTGGTTTCGGGCGTTTGTATTTCAAGCTCTATACGTTCGGGCACAACCTCGATCCCAGAGCGCCGGTGACTGTCGATCCGTTCATGCCTGTCATGTGGGGACAGAAGCAGATCGCTAACTTCCTAACCGACGCAGGGCCGGGGCTGGGCACGGTCTATGTGGCGATTTTCGCGACGGGCTTGACTCTCTTGTTGCTGGCTCACCTCGTCATCGGGCGGCGGAATCACGTCAAAGCGACGGCGTCCGCTGCGATTGCCTAGCGCCTAGATGGATACTGGAGCCGAGCGTCATGGTTTGACACACTATCGGTTCTCCCCGATGGAATCGCGGCTCCACACATTCATCGTGTCCGACATGC
>JBATLA010000066.1:0-2448 GCA_049669945.1 Polyangiales bacterium
ATGTAGATCATGAAGCGACCGCGATCGAACTGGCTCGCGATGATGCGGGAGATGAACAGGACGAATGTGTTGAGCACACCCTGAATGAGCGTGAGGGTCACCATGTCGCCGTTGGCTACGTGAGAAATCTCGTGGCCGAGCACCGCCTCGGCTTCGGACTGACTCATCAGCCGCAAGAGCCCGGTGCTGACGGCGACGAGCGCGTTGTTGCGGAACATGCCTGTCGCGAAGGCGTTGGGGTCTGGAGAATCGAAGATGGCGACCTCGGGCATCCCGATGCCGGCCTCTTTCGCTTGCCGCTCGACCGTGCTCAGCAGCCACCGCTCGACGTCGTTCGAGGGCGATTCAATCACCTTCGCCCGAGTCGACATCTTGGCTATCTTCTTGGACATCGCGAGCGACAAGATCGATCCGCCGAAGCCAAACAGGGCGCACCACACCAGCATGCTGATGTAGGGCGCGTCCGGCGGGATGATCCCCAGCGCCGTCAGTGCTGCCATTGCGATGGCGGCCATGAAGAGGACGGCCAGGTTCGTGGCCAAAAACAGAACAATTCTCAGCATTCAAGTGCTCCTAGAGGAGAAACGTAAGGCGCGTCGCTCTGCCACACAACCACCCGCGCGAAGTTTCGGGCGTTTTGTCAATCCGCCGTCAGGTCGATCTGCAGGGCTTCGCGCTGGCTTTCGGAGAGTGCGGTTTCGACCTCGATGCCCGGCATCGAGATGCCGAATGCGACTGGAGCTTCACCCCCGAGCTTGAAGGACAAGTACTGCACCGAGGAGAGCCGCGTGTCGCCGACCTGACGCGGGTCCCAAGTGGGCCCGATCCGTGAGCTGTCGGCCATTTTCGCATAGATGTGGTCGTTGAGGCCGAGCCACTCACGGAGCTTCACGTCCCGCTCCGCTTCGTCGTCGATACCGATTAGCAGTGTGCACCCAAGCGTTCCCGCGGAATGAAGAAGCTCGTTGTACGTGTCGAGCTCGTGTTGGATGTCGTCTTCCTTCACGATCTTCTCGACGCGCATCATCTCTTGGACCTGATAGCGAACCGTCTCCCGGTTCTCGAACAGGAACGTGAAGTGATCACCAACGAGAATGCGCCGGACCGACTTCGCACGAAGCGCGTCTGCGCGGATCTGCTCGCGTTGCTCGCCATACGTGACGTAGTCCAGGATCTCAGCGCGTTCGACCGGCCTCATTTGGAATCACCATCCTCGCCAGAGGGTAGTGCCTTTGGCGCGTCGAAACCATCCTCGCGATAGGCCCGTGCCATAATGGACATCGGGTGCATCGGTTTCACACCCGCGTGCTGCTGGAACTGGATGGCAGCGAGCGGGCAATCCGTCGCCCAGATCTCGGTATCGGCCTCTTTCATCCCATCGAATGCCTTTTGGCCGACGCGGATCGAGTACTCGAAGCCTTCAACCGTCATTGCGTGCGTGCCGTCGTGCCCGCAGCACTCCATCACGGTGGTTGGTTTGACCCCGGGGATCTTCCTGAGGAGGTCCCGCCCTTTGAAACCGACGCCCTGAGTGCGGAGATGGCACGGCGCGTGGTAGGCGACTTTGTCGCCAGGCGAGCTCTTGAACTCGGTGTTGAAGCGCTCCTCCTGGCGGAGCGACCACAGGAACTCGCTCGGATCAGCGACCGCTTCGGCGAGGCGCCTCGCGCGCTCGCGGTCCTCACCCTCGAGCAGCTCCGGGTACTCACGCCGCAGCATCATGGAGCAGGTCGGGTTCAGCGCGACCACCTTCGCACCGGCCTCGACGTGCGGCATCAGCCGATCGAGGTTGACGTGGGCCTTGTGGCGAAGCAGCTCGAGATTGCCGCTCTCCCATGCGGGCATTCCGCAGCACTCGAGACCTTTCTCGCACCGCACGTCGACCCCGTTCTTTTCGAGCACCTCGACGGTGTCCATGCCGATTTGCGGCTCGTTGCCTTGCACGTAGCAGGTCTGGAAGAGAACGACCTCGCCACCGACGCCCTTGTCGGTCAAACCAGCCCCTTTGGCCCAGCTCTCGAAGGTCGTCTGCGCGAAGTCAGGCAGTAGCTTGCGCCGGTCGATACCGACCAGTTTCTCCATGAACCACCTGTGGATGCCCACGCGGTTCATCACGTTGGCGAGGCCGAAGCTTGCCCGCGCCATGGTGCTCGCTCGGTCCGGGTCTTCGAGGACCTTGAGGCGCAGCTTGTGCGGCTGCTCTCCCTTGCGATACCGAATGGCGTCGTAGCGGTGGACGAGCTTCGGGAAATCGACTTGGAACTCGTGCGCGTCACGCGGTGTGTACGGGCATTGCACCTCACAGAGCTTGCATTGGAAGCAAGCGTCCATGACGCGCTGCGTGTCGATCGGCGTCAGCTTGCGAACGTCTCCGTCGTGCTCGTCGTCGATGGCCGAGAACAGGATCGGGAACGAGTCGCAGTACTTGAAGCACATGCGGCAGCCGTG
>JBATLA010000067.1:0-9287 GCA_049669945.1 Polyangiales bacterium
GGCTTCGCCCTCTGCAGCCGCGTCGAGGTCGACGTTCCCGTACATCGCTTCGGCGATCTTGTAGGCACTGAGCTCGAGGGTCTCGAGCGCATCCTTGATGGCGATGGCGTCGCCTTCGTCGATGCAGACGTGTAGCGATTGAATGTCTGCTTCGACCTGTGCGACGACCTCCTCGGCAACCATGTCGCGGCACTCGGCGACCGCCCGCTCGCTCGTGTAGAGCAGCGCTTCAGCGGCGTTTCGGAGCTCAGCCATCTCTCGACGCTTCTCGTCGCTCGTCTTGTAGGCCGCGGCCTCGCCGATGATGCGCTCGATGTCCTGCTCGGTCAGACCGCTCGACGCGACGACGCGAATGTTCTGCTCTCGCCCGGTGCCCAAGTCCTTCGCGCTGACGTTGACGACGCCGTCTGCGTCGATGTCAAACGTCACCTCGACTTCGGGGACGCCACGAGGGGCCGGCAGGATCGGAGCCAGCTCGAACTTCGCGAGCGACTTGTTGTCGGCTGCCATCTCACGTTCGCCCTGAAGCACGTGGATCGGCACGAAGGACTGATTGTCGACGCTCGTCGTGAAGATCTCTTTGGCCCTCGTGGGGACGGTCGTATTCCTCGGGATGAGCTTGTGGAATACCCCCCCGCCCGTTTCGACACCGAGGCTCAAAGGCGTCACGTCGAGCAGCAGCACCTCTTCGACCTCGCCGGTCAGCGCAGCGCCCTGGAGGGCGGCGCCCATCGCCACGACCTCATCGGGATTGACGCCTTTGTGGGGCTCCCGCCCGAAGAAATCCGCGACCTTCGACTGCACCATGGGCATGCGGGTTTGACCGCCGACGAGCAGCACCTCGTCAATCGACTCCCGCTCGATGCCGGCGTCTTCGAGAGCTTGCTGGCAAGGGCCGAGCGTCCGGTCGATGATCTCGGACACCAAGATCTCCAGCTCGCTCCGCTTCACCCTGGTCTCGAGGTGCTTTGGCCCCGATGCATCTGCTGCGATGAACGGCAGATTGATCTCGGTTTCGAGCGCCGACGAGAGCTCGTGCTTGGCTTTCTCGGCCTGCTCCTTCAGGCGCTGTAGTGCCACACGATCTTCGCGAAGGCTGATGCCGGTCTGTTCTTCGAACCGCCGTGCGAGCTCTTCGACGAGTGCGTTGTCGAGGTCTTCGCCGCCGAGGTGCGTGTCACCCGACGTCGACTTCACGCTGAAGACGCCGTCGGCGATCTCGAGGATCGAGATGTCGAACGTGCCGCCGCCGAGGTCGTACACCGCGACGCGCTTACCTTCGTGCTCTTCGAACCCGTACGCGAGCGCAGCAGCCGTCGGCTCGTTGATGATGCGCCGTACTTCGAGTCCGGCGATCTTTCCGGCCGCGATCGTAGCCGAGCGTTGTGCGTCGTTGAAATACGCCGGGACGGTGACGATCGCCTCGCTCACCTCGTCGCCGAGGTACGACTCGGCGACCTCGCGCATCTTCTCGAGCACCATCGCCGAAATCTCGGGCGGGGAGTACTGATGGTCCCCGATCTGCACCCACGCGTCTCCGCGCTCGCTTTCGATGACCTTGTAAGGCACCATGCGGGCATGCTTCACGGCGGCCTCGGCGTTGAAGTCGAGCCCCATGAGGCGCTTGATCGCGAAGACCGTGCTCTCGGGGTTGGTCACGCCCTGGCGCTTTGCGACGCTGCCGACGCGGCGCTCGCCATCCTTGGCGAACGAGACCACCGAAGGCGTCGTCCGGCTACCCTCGGCGTTGGGGATGACCTGCGGCTCGCCGTTGTCGACGAAAGCGACACACGAGTTGGTCGTCCCTAGATCGATCCCGATGATTCTCCCCATCTTGCCCTGAGGTCTTTATAGCCCGATGCGGGGGGGTCTTGCATCTAACGGGGCGTTAGTCGCCGTTCGCGGACCCATCGGCCTGATCATCTGTCCGGGTTGGGGGTTTGGCCACCACGACCATCGCTGGCCGCAAGAGCCGTTCCCCGAGGTAGTAGCCGGGCACGATCTCGGTGACGATCGTTCCAGGGGCGTGCTCGTCGGTCTCCTCTTGCTGCATGGCGTCGTGGCAGGTCGGATCGAACTGGTTTCCCACGCCCGGCACCCGCTTGAGCCCAAGCCGGCTCGCGATGTCCTCGAAGCCGCGAAGCACCATGTGCACGCCATCCGCGACCGCCGCGACCTCGGTTGCATCACCCATCGCGCCGGCGGCCCGCTCGAGGTTGTCTACGATCGGCAATACCTCCCGGAGCGTGTCTTCGATGGCTCGGCGACGAACCTCTTCGATTTCCTTCCGGGAGCGCTTTCGGAAATTGTCGAAGTCGGCGGCAATGCGCAGGAGCTGCTCGCGCATCCGATCACGCTCGGCGTGCGCCTTTTCGAGCTCGGTAGGCTCTTCCGCCGCCTCTTCTTCGGGGAAGATCACCTCTTCCTCTTCGCCCTCGCCGTTTTGCCCGTTCTCGGGCGTGTCCCCCGCGTTCTCGCTCATCTGTCCGTCCGTGTGGTCTTACGACCGCTTCGAGGTCCCTGGAAGTCGTCCATCGAGGACGTCGCTCAACAGATTGGCCGCAAACCCGACCAAGGGCACGTACTTCCTGTAGTCCATCCGCGTCGGCCCGACGATGCCAAACGACCCCACGCTGGACCCGTCCCGCCGATACGGGCTCGAGATCACGCTGATATCACGGATGTCTCGAAGGGCCGCCTCGGAACCGATGAAAACCTGGACTCCGTCCGCCAGCAGGGTCTGCTCGAGGAGCTCGAGGAGCTTCCTTTTCTCCTCGAACGCGCTCAAATAGCCGCGAATTTTCGCGGCGTCACCGAACTCGGGCCTGTCGAACAGAGCCCCCTGGCCTTCGATGACGACCTGGGTTTCTTCCATTTGGCCCTGGACGGTCGCCTCGACCATCTTCTGGGCGTGCTTTCGGAGCACGTCGTACTGGCCTTGCTCCGTGGCGAGCCGCACCGCGAGCGCGTCTCGAATCGCACGGAGGGTGCGCCCTTGGACCAGCTCTCGCAGGTAGTTGTTCACCCGTTCGAGAGTATGGTCATCGATCTCGAGCTCGGTGACGACGACTCGGTTCTCCACCCCGCCTGAGCGCGTGACCAAGACCGCGAGCGTGCGGCCGGTCGACAGACGCATGAACCGAAGCTGCTCGAGGGTTGCCTCGGACACCGGCGGTTGTGCGATGATGGTCGCGGTCCCGGTGAGACGGCTGAGCAACTGCCCTGTCTCCCGCACCGCGTCGTCGCCCGGCGCCAGATCACGGAGGCGTTCCATCAACGCCGTGCGGTGAGCCTCGGAGATCTCGCCTGCCGTCGCCATCGCGTCGACGAAACAACGGAAGCCGGCATCGGTCGGCACGCGCCCTGCGCTGGTGTGCGGCTGATGCAGGAGCTCGGCGTCCTCGAGGTCGGCGAGGACATTTCGAATTGTGGCTGGCGACAGCTGGATGGCGTACCGCTTCGCGATCCGACGCGACCCAACGGGTTTCCCGGACGCGATATACTCGGTCACCACGGCGAATAGGATCCTTCGATGGCGCTCGTCCAATGTCACCGTCACGTTCACCTCAAAGTAGAAGCTTGGTCCATTCTGTCAAGCCCTTGAAAGACGGCAGAAAATTGGGCCTCGAGCCGGCCTTGCGGCAGGCTCGCCGCGTGCGACCGACCGCGGCTCTGCTTCCGTTTTCGCTGATGGTGATGGCAATCATGACCGTCCCGACGCTCGTGCTCGACGATCAGGGCCTGCCCCGCTACCGCCATCTTCGGGCCGAGGTCGGCGAGCTTCGAGAGTCCAACGAAGAGCTCGTTCGTGAGATCGCCGAGCTGAAGAGCGAGATCGAAGCCCTTCGCGCCGACACCAGCTACATCGAGCGCATCGCACGTGACGAGCTCGGGATGGTCCGCGCGGAGGAGTTCGTCTTCCAGTTTCCCCCGCGCTAGGTGGGGGCGACGCACACATCCGAGCGGTTTTCTTGCTGTGCGAATGAGAGCGGGCGTAACACCGCTTTGATGACCGCCCTCGTCCAGGCAGCGCTCCGCGTCCGGCGCACAGCGCGGTCCAGCTGGGGTCTCGGCGGCGCCATCGTTCTGGCCGCATTTCTGCTCGCAGGCTTCTTCGTTCCAGCAAGCCGACCGCTCGGTTGGGGGCACGCCCTGTGGCTCGGCGCGTGGCTCGGTTTGTTTGGCTCCCGCGCGCGCAACACGCGCCAACATGGAACCGACCCGAGGTCAGCATTCGAGCTCGGTGTCATTCTGCTCGTGGGCGTCTTCGCGCTGATTCAACTGCGCGGCGGGGTCGGGAGTCACCTCTATCCGCTCGCCTACGTAGCCGTCGCATTGGTCGCCTCGTTCTCGTTCGGCTGGTCGGCCATCGGGATCATCGCGTTCGCAGTCGTGCTCGGTTTCGGCGTGGCCTTCTTCGGCGAGAACGTCGTGGACCCGACGATCCTCGCCCTCAATGCGTTCTTCACGGCATCCTTTGGCGCACTCAGCCGTCTCTTCACACGCGCCGAGATCGTCCGTGTGCGCCGCAGCTCGAAGCGCGAGCTGGCCGCGCAGAGAGAAAAGGCGCGCGACGACATGCGTCTCTTCCGCCTGGTCGCGCCGTCGTCCGATGGCGTTCGCGACGAAGAGCGCCTCTACCAAACGAGCGTGCAGGAAGTTCGGCAGGCGCTCTACCACGCGCTTCAACTCCTCCACAAAACCCTCGACCTTCATACTTGCGTTCTGCTGATGCCGGGCGACGAAGGCGAGCAACTCAGAATCGCCGAGCTGATCACTCAAAGTGACGACATCGCCGAGGGACCCTTCTCGCTTGGTGCCGGCGTCGTCGGGGCGGCAGTTCGCCGTCAGGTGACGACGAGCCTCCACCCAATTCGGCCCGGATATCGGGGGATTTGCTACTACCGGGGGCCAGCGGCCGTGAGCTCGGTCATCGCGGTGCCCGTCCTCGAGCGTGGGCATCTGCGGGCCGTTCTTTGCGCCGACCGAGCCGTCGATCGGCAGTTCAGCCCGCAGGAGGAAGAGCTCCTCCGCGAGAGCACGCCACACATCCTCCGGGCCTTCGAGAACGAGCGTGTGTTCATGGCGCTCGAGACATCGAAGCGTGAGCAGGAGATCTTGTACCGGGCGTCCCAGGCGTTCAGCACGGCGCTGACACAAGATGCAGTGATGGAAGCGGGACTTGCCGCCGCTACGGAGATTGCGCCCCACGACTTCGCCGCCATCACCGAGTACCAAGCCGAGGGTCGTCGGCACGTCGTCAAGCGTGCGGTCGGAGAGCAAGGGCTCAACCTTCAAGGGCTCCGCTTCCGGGACAACACGTCGCTCACCGCGATGGTCGTCAAGAACCGCCACTACCTGCCGTACCGCGGCGACTTCGACTCCAAGCAGCAGGTGCTCTTCACCAAGAAGGCGAAGCTCAAAGGAATGGAGTCACTGCTGGTCTTGCCACTCGTGGTTCGCGAGGAGCCCATCGGCACCTTGATCATCGCAGCCAAGGCACACAAGGCGTTCAGTTCTTCGGTTCGCGAGACGCTTCAGGCGCTCGGTAATCAGCTCGCCGTCTCGCTCGCGAACGCGCGCGCGGTGAGACAGCTCGAAGAGCTCGCGACGACCGACGGGCTGACTGGATGTCTCAACAAGCGGGCGTTCTTGGCCGAGCTGAGCCAGAAGCTGATGGCGGCCCAGCGCTTCGGCCGGAAGCTCTCGCTCATCATCGCCGACCTCGACCACTTCAAGGGCGTGAACGACACCTACGGCCACGCGACCGGCGATCGCGTGCTCAGGGAGCTCGGACAGGTGCTCAAGCGAATGAAGCGCGAAACCGATTTGGTCGCCCGATTCGGAGGGGAAGAGTTCTGTGTGCTCTGCGAAGAGACCGATGCCCGAGGCGCCAAGCTTCTCGCCGAGCGCGTGCGAGAGGAGCTCGCGGCCACCGAGCTTCAGACGGAGCTCGGGACGCTCAGGATCACTGCATCGCTCGGGGTCGCGACCTTCCCAGACCACGCCAAGAGCGCCGAGGATTTGTTTTCACAGGGGGACAAGGCCCTCTATCAGGCCAAGAACCAAGGCCGAAACCGCGTGTGCACGGTCTAACTCCGCAAGCGCGCTAGAAGCGTTTGAGCCCGAGCGTCCGCGGGTCGAGCATCCATTGGACCCGGCCCTTGCCCTCGTCGACGTTCAAGAGGCAAACCGACCCGGGGCTGAACGATGGAGCGTGCGCGAGCCGACCGAGGTGTGCGGAGAGGATGCCGACCTTCGGCATGTGGCCGACCATGGCGATCACGTCCTGCTCGCCCGCGTACTCGAGCGGCTGCAGCGCCTGGGCGGTGGTCCCCTCTTCGGTCGACAAGGCGCGGTGCACGCGAAGCGGGCCGTCGAAGCCCGGCTGCATTGCGGCCAGGATCTCGGCGGTCTGCACCGCGCGCACGAGCGGACTGGTGTAGACGCGAGCGTAGCGGAGGTCCATGCGGCTGAGCATCTCGCCCACCGTCGTCACGGTTCGGCGCCCCTCGTCGGTGAGCCAACGGTCATAGTCGGACGAGGTTACGCCCGAGTCGATGGCTTCTCCATGTCGCATCAGCAGCACACGCATCGAGGGAAGCTTGCCATGCTTGCTACACGCCGTCTTGTGGTTCGTGTGCCGAGAGCGCGAACGATTCCTCGGGTGCAAGGACGAGCTTGTGCCGCGCGTAGACCGCAAACCAGAGGAGCCCCAGCCCGTACCAAATCGCCGCCCCAATCACGACCTTGCGATAGATCGGATCGGTCACGAAAAGCGTGACCAGGGTCACCAGTGCAATCACCAGGGCCAGTATCGCCCCCGGTACGCCGAGCGGGCTCCGGTACGGTCTTTCGATCTGGGGCAGGCGAATGCGGAGCAGGATGTACGAGAGCATTTGCAGCGCGTACGCAATCACGGCGCCAAACACCGCCATGTTGAGCAGTACGGCGCCCACCGGGTGTTCCTGCCCGAGCGAGTGGATCCCGAACGCGACCGCGTAGCCAAGCGCGGCGCCAACAAGGAGCGCGACGTGAGGGGTTTGTCTTCGAGGGTGTGTGCGGGAAAGCCAGCGCGGGAAGTAGCCAGCGCGCGACAATGAGAAGATTTGCCGGCCGTACGCGAAGATGATGCTGTGGAAGCTCGCGATCAGGCCGGTTACGGCGACCAGAGCGAGGAGCCTCGCGCCCATCCCTCCGCCGAAAGTGGTCTTGAATCCTTCGAACAGCGGTTCCGCCGAGGCGCCAAGAGGCCCTGCCCCGGGCGAGATGCCTGCGTTGAGGAAGAGGGTCAGGAACGCGGCCACGACCAGGGTAAGCAGACCGTAGAGCAAGCCGCGCGGCAGATCTCGTGCCGGGGCGTGGGCTTCCTCCGCGGCCAGTGGAAGCTGCTCGATGGCCAGAAAGAACCAGATCGCGAACGGGAGGGCGGAAAGAATTCCTGCGGGACCCTTCGGCAACCACCGGGTCTGCCCCTCGGCAGGGTCGATGTTGAGGGCCCAGCTCAGGTCGAAGTGAGGGATCGCGCTCACCCAGAACACGACCAGCACGCCGAGTGCGAGGGCCGTAATCAAGACGGTGAAGCGGAAGGTGATCTCCACGCCGGCCACGTTGAGGCCCACGAACATTGCATACGCGGCGAGCCACCAGAGTGGTTCCGCGCTTGCCGGCGTGCCGAAGATCGCGCCCAGGTACCCTCCGATCCCCACTACAATCACGGCAGGCGTCAGGATGTACTCCATGTTCTCGGCGAGTCCGGTGATGTAGGCGCCCCAGGGTCCCATCGCCGAACGCGCAAAGGAGTAGGCGCCACCGGTGTGCGGGAGCGCGGCCGCCATCTCGGCGATGCTGAAGCAAAGGCCGGCGTACATCGCTGTGATGATGACTGTTGCGACAAGGAGGCCGCCGAAGCCGCCGGCTCGGAGCCCATAGTTCCAACCGAAGAAATCGCCCGAGATCACCGCGCCGACGCCCAACGCCCAGAGCGACCAAACCCCGGCGTATCGACGGAGCCCCCGCTCCGAGAAGTAGCGATCCTCGACGGCGACGTACTCGACCCCCTGGTCCTTCTCCTTCATGGCGCGGAGTGTAGCGGTTTGGCGGGACTGGCGATAAGGTTCCGCGCATGTTGTCGATCGACCTCTCGGGGAAGCGCGCGTT
The DNA here is from genome assembly GCA_049669945.1 of Polyangiales bacterium. GTDB lineage: Bacteria > Myxococcota_A > Polyangia > Polyangiales > Houyiibacteriaceae > SG8-38. The sequence goes on from JBATLA010000067.1 coordinate 8,161, forward strand.
CGTTGCGGGCGTTGCGGACGATGGCGGGTTTGGCTTCGCGATCGCGAAGGCGCTGGCGGAAGCCGGTGCCTCGGTCTGCGTCGGGACTTGGCCGCCCGCGCTCGGTATCTTCGAAACCCTGTTGCGGCGTGGCAAGCTCGACGCTTCGCTTCAGATGTCCGACGGGTCCAAGCTCGCGCTCGAGCGCGTCTATCCGCTCGACGCCGAGTACGACACGCTCGAGGATGCGCCCGAAGCGCTCCGCGCGCAGAAGCGGTACCGGGACCGTGGAGACTTCAGCGTCCAGGGCGTCGCCAACCGGCTCCGCGAGGATTTCGGCGAGGGCTGCCTCGACATCGTCGTTCACAGCCTCGCAAATGGGCCGGAGGTCACGAAGCCCCTCATGCAGACGAGCCGCGCGGGGTACCTGGCCGCGCACGGCGCGAGCGCCTACTCACTCGTCTCGCTCGCACAGCGGCTTCAGCCATTGATGCGAGGCAACGGCGCCTTCCTCGGGCTTACGTATCTCGCCAGCCAGGGCGTGGTCTCCGACTACGGTGGAGGGATGGCATCGGCCAAGGCTGCCCTCGAAACCGACGCGCGCATGCTCGCGTTCGAGATGGGCCGGCAGTGGGGGCACCGGGTGAACTTGATCTCGGCCGGGCCCTTTGCGTCGCGTGCCGCGTCGGCCATCGGGTTCATTCACAAGATGATCGAGTACTACGCGATCAATGCGCCGCTTCCCGATGCGCTCACGGCGCAGGAGGTCGGAAACGCGGCGGCGTTCTTGTGCAGCCCGCTCGCGAGCGGCATCACCGGCACCGTCCTCTACGTCGACAAGGGCTACCACGCGATGGCGGTGCCGGCGGACGTGGAGGGCTTGATCGACAAGCTCAAAGGCGGCTAGGCCGCGACGACTTCGTGCTGCGCGGTCGGCCGAATACTGCTCGTCTCTGCCGCCACCTGGAGCGAGGCGGCCAGAAGGCGTTCGGTGCGAACACGTTCGACCAGCCATGGATCGAGCGCCCGCATCAGCGCTCGGGCGGATGGATGGCGGCCCGCCGGGTTTCGGCTCATCAGCTTGGCTACTACGCCCTCGATCTCGGGACCCAGGTGAGGCGCGAAAAGCCCAAGGCGGGGGGCGTCTT
>JBATLA010000068.1:0-1857 GCA_049669945.1 Polyangiales bacterium
ATCGTGGCGGTGCCGACGACGTAGTCTCCGGCCTCCCACTGCTCCCGTGGCAATGGTCGCCGGTCGAAGCCAGCACGTTCGAAATCAGCAATCCGGGTGAGCGAGCTGTGAAAGATCTTGTCGTTCATGAGATGGCCTCTTCGGTGCCCGCCTGGCACTGCGCGGCTCAACCTAGCACGGGCGAGCCTATCGATCGCGATCCCCGCCGCCTTCGGCCTCGCGGCACTTGCGCACTGTACTCCGCGCGATTAGCAATCGACCCGGGCACCTTGTTCGTTGAAGCCACAGGTCTCAACGGGATACGTCTAGTAGAGCTCAGGTTGGCCGGAATCGAACGTGGAGATGAACGCGTTACCCGACGAAGTCTCGCCCCCATGGCACACCCTACCTGTCGATGCGGTCGTGTCGCATCTTCACTCCGCCCCTGAGGGCTTGGCCGAAATCGAAGTTGAGCGTCGACTCGCTCGATATGGCCCGAACGAGCTGGAGGCCGCTCATCGTGTCTCGCCTTGGGCCGTTCTGTTGGGACAATTGAAGAATGTCCTGATCATCATCCTGCTGATCGCGACTGCAATCTCCGCCTTTGTCGGACACGGCGTCGAGGCCATCGCCATCGCCGTGATCGTGCTGTTCGCTGTGGTGCTGGGCTTCGTACAGGAGTACCGAGCGGAACGCGCGATCGAAGCACTGAGGCGAATGGCCGCGCCCACCGTAGCGGTGATCCGCGGCGGTCAGGAGATCGAGATTCCGGCGCGCGAGCTCGTGCCAGGAGACCTCATTCTGTTGCACGCGGGCGACAAGGTGGCGGCCGACGCGCGGCTGATCGAGTCGGCCAATCTGCAGGTGGACGAAGCGGCGCTCACGGGCGAATCCGTGGCCGTGGAGAAGAACACCGAGCCGCTTGGTCGGGAGGACCTGGCCCTCGGCGACCGCACTAACATGGTTTTTGCTGGAACGATCGCCACCTACGGCCGTGGCCGTGCCGTCATCGTCGGAACCGGCATGGATACCCAGTTCGGCCAGATTGCGACGATGCTGCAATCCGTCGAATCCGGCAAGACCCCTCTGCAGCAGAATCTCGACAAGGTGGGTCGCGTCCTGGCCCTAGCGGCCCTTGTCGTCGTGGCCGCGATCGTCGCCATGGGCATGCTTCGCGGGCAACCGTTGCTAGAGATGTTCATCTTCGGGATCGCCCTGGCAGTCGCGGTCGTACCGGAGGCACTGCCGGCGGTTGTCACCATTTCGTTGGCGATCGGCGTGCAACGCATGGCGAAGCGAAACGCCCTCGTGCGCCGCCTGCCCGCTGTTGAAACCTTGGGGAGCACGTCGGTCATCTGCTCGGACAAGACCGGGACCCTGACCAGGGACGAGATGACCGCCCGCAAGCTGTACACGCCCGAAAGAACGCTCGCCGTCTCCGGTAGCGGCTACGAGCCCGAGGGCGAGTTCTCACTCGACGGATCCGCTGTCGAGCCCTCTCCACAGGAGACGGAGTTGCTACGGGCCGCTGCGCTAGTTTCCGATGCACACCTCACGCGCGACGACGCGCACGGCGATTGGCACATCAAGGGAGACCCCACCGAAGGCGCGTTGATCGTGGCGGCGGCGAAAGCCGGACTGCAAAAGGACGACCTCGATCTCCAGTTCCCCCGCATTGGCGAAATCCCCTTCACCTCTGAAACCAAACGGATGACGACCTTGCATTCCGCCGCGAGCGGTCAGGTCGCATGCGCCAAGGGCGCGCCGGAGACCATCCTCGATTCGTGCTCTCGGCAATTGACGGAGCAAGGCGAAGTCACGCTGAAGGACGCCGACCGAGACGCGATTCTGGCAATGGTTCAACGGATGGCCGGAGAG
>JBATLA010000069.1:0-2046 GCA_049669945.1 Polyangiales bacterium
ATCGATTCTGGGCAGTGCGACTACTTCGGCGTCTTTTCGTTGCACCGCGAGGCTTCGTGATGCGCGTGCTGGGCATCGAGAGCTCCTGCGACGAAACGGCTGCGGCGCTCGTCACCGACACCGGTGAGGTTCTTGCTGATGTCGTGGCGAGCCAAATAGCGACGCACAGTCCCTACGGGGGCATCGTCCCAGAGCTCGCATCCCGTGCACACATGCAAGCGGTCATTCCGGTCATTTGCGAAGCGCTCGAGCGATCGCCCGGCGGGCTGTCCGGTGTCGACGCGATTGCCGTCACTCGAGGGCCGGGCCTCGTCGGCTCGCTGCTGGTTGGCGTGCAGGTCGCCAAGGCGTTGGCTTGGAGCCTCGACAAGCCGCTGGTCGGCGTGAACCACTTGGATGGCCATCTCTTCGCGGTCTACCTGCGCCGTCCGGACCAAACCGCACGAAACGCGCCGTCGATGCCGTATGTCGGGCTCCTCGTGAGCGGCGGGCATACCGCCCTCTATCGCGTCGAAGGCTTCGACGACATCGCGCTGCTCGCACAAACACGCGACGACGCCGCCGGCGAGGCCTTCGACAAGGCCGCGAAGCTGCTCGGACTCGGCTACCCGGGAGGCCCGATCATCGACAAGCTCGCTGCAAAAGGCGAGGCGGGGTCGGTTTCGTTTCCAATGCCGATGGCGTCGCGCAAGACCCTCGACTTCAGCTTCTCCGGCTTGAAGACCGCGCTGGCGCGCCACGTTCAGACCCGCGGTGTGCCCACCGGTGAATCGGAGCTCGCCGACCTTTGCGCGTCGTTTCAAGGCGTCATCATCGAGAGCCTCGTACGCAAGTCGCTTCTCGCCTGCGAGCAGGAGGGGCTCGACCAGTTGGTCATCACCGGAGGGGTTGCTGCGAACCGTGGCCTTCGCGCGCGGGGGAAGGAAGCATGTGACGAGCGTGGGATCCGGCTCCACGTGCCGCCGCCGATCTCGTGTACCGACAACGCCGCGATGATCGCGATGGCCGCCGCTCACCGCTTGGTTGCCGGCGAACGGGACGATCTTTCGTTCGCGGTCTATTCGCGCGACCCAGATCGAAAGCGCGGCAAGTTTCGGCGAGATGGCACCCTCGTCGAGCGCAAGCCCGATGTCCGATAGGGTCCCGAACGTCATTGCGTCGCCGTACGTCGAGGTCGCCCTCCCGGTCCCGCTTCGGCGCTTGTTCACCTACGCCGTGCCAGATTCGATGCGCGGATCGCTGGGTCGTGGGAGCCGTGTTGCGGTTTCGTTCAATCGGAGAAAGCTTGCAGGAGTCGTCGTCTCGGGGAGAGAGTCGCTTCCCGAGGGTGTGAAGCGTGCCCTGGCTGTAGCCGGGCTTCTCGAGTCGGAGCCCGTGTTCACGCCGGAGCTGCTTCGGTTTCTGGAGCAAGCCGCGAAGTACTACATGCACCCGCTCGGCGAGGTGCTGCGGGCGGCGGCTCCCGCCTTGCCTACGGGCGCGATGAAGCGATTGCGCGCCGACGGCTTCCTCGAAGCCGCGGAGAACCTGCCTGGGCAGCGCGTCGCCCACCACGTGACCTGGGAAATCCGGGCGACCGAGGACGCTTCGAAGGATACCCGTCTCGGGGCGCGCCAGAAGAAGCTGATGGAACGCCTTCGTGGCCGCGACTCGGTGCTTCTCGACGAGCTTCGCTCCGAGATCAGCGATCCGCGTGGTGTCGTGCGGGCGCTCGCCGAAAAGGGGCTCGTTGTCTTTGAAGAGGTCGAAGCCAACCCGGATCCGTTCTTTCGCACCGCGGTCGAGCGTGACGTGCCGCCAACGCCGACGTCCGCTCAGCAACACGCCATCGATGCGATCAACGACGCGATCCACGAGCAGCGTACAGAGTCGTTCTTGCTGCATGGTGTGACCGGCTCCGGGAAGACCGAGGTGTACCTCCGCGCGATCGAAGAGGTTCGCAAAGCGGGGGAAGGTGCGATCTTGCTCGTGCCCGAGATCGCGCTGACCCCCCAGCTCGTCGGGCGGTTTCGCGCGCGGTTCGGTGACGACATTGCAGTGCTGCAC
>JBATLA010000070.1:0-4029 GCA_049669945.1 Polyangiales bacterium
GAGCATCCGCTGAATCAGGCCGCGGCTGTGGCCGCTCAGTACCGGGAACGACACGCTGTGGTCGTTGTGATGTTCGTGGTGAACCGAGGGGGGCAGAAGCAGATGATGCTCTTGCATCCAAATCGCCGCCTTCGGGCGATTGCGCGGCGCGGTGTGCGTCAAGCGGTGCGAGAACTGGTTCGCGTAGCCGAAGGCGTAGCCGACGCTGGCCACCATGAACGCCGTTGTCGTGAACCCACAGATGCCAAACAAGAAGAGCGACTTCACGATCAAAAGGACGTTGAGGTCACCCCAAACGTCGAAGAGCCGACGCGTCGAGATGTCGTAGGGAAGGGTGTGATGCCACTGGAACTCCACGCACGGCACGCCGATGAGCGGGAGGCGCACGAATCGGGGGTTGTCGAGTACCACGTGCAGCACGCCGCTATAGAAGTCGATGTAGAAGTACAAGAAGACGAAGGTCGCCAGCAGCGCCACCGGGTTGGTCGTCTGCGCGATTCCATAGGCGCATAGGACGAGCACCATGAGCACCATCGGCTTGAACCGGTCCTGGTACACCTCGTGCTCGTGTTCTGCGACCCAGGCCATTTCTGCCGGAAGGGCTTCGCCCTCGCGGTTCGCTTTGGCGATGCGCTTCTGAACGAGAACGTTCAGCCAATCATTCATGTTGGAGTACGACTCCTTGCGGGAATCGATCTCCGGGGAAGCAACGGCAGCGTCCACAGTGAGGCCTCGGTCTCGAGCCGGCGCGGGACCAGTTCGAACGGTGTCAGGGCTTCGCCTGGGAGTGCGCAAAAGCGCGTGCCGCCGACTTCCGCGCGGGGCACGTAGGCCGAAGTATCCGCCATTTGGGCCATATCCGCCAGCGGACCTCAAACGCCGCCAGCTTTCTGCCCAGAATGGGAGCTGTGGCCTCGGCGGCCGCTACGTGGTGAGATCTCGGGGCGAAGGGGAGGGCTATGGCTGGCGCAGATGAAGAGCTGTTGGGTTTCGTTCGGAGCGCGCTCCGGCGCGACCTTTCCCGCGAGCAGATTCGGGCTGCCCTGGCGAAGGCCGGCTGGCCGAGCGACGAGATCGACAAGGCACTCCGCGCCTACGCCGAGGTGGACTTCCCGATTCCGGTTCCGCGCCCCCGCCCCTACGTGTCGGCGCGCGACGCGTTCATCTATCTGGTCATCTTCGCCACGCTGGCGATCACGGCGATTCATTTCGGAAGCTTGCTGTTCGAGCTGATCGACAAGGCCTTGCCGGACGCCCTCGACGAGCCGCACGAGGGATACAACGTCAACGCGGTTCGCCAGGCTATCGCTGCGCTCGTTGTCGCGTTCCCGATCTACGTGTTTCTTTCCTATCGCGTGAACGCTGCGATCAGGCGTGACCCCACGAAGCGCTCGTCGAGGATCAGAAAGTGGCTGACCTACCTCACGTTGTTCATCGCTTCCGCCGTGCTCGTTGGGGATCTGAGCACGGTGATCTACAGCCTTCTTGCGGGAGAGCTCACGACGCGCTTCATCCTCAAGGCATTGACCGTCGTTCTCATCGCAGGCGCCATCTTCGGTTACTACCTGTGGGACCTTCGCGACGACGCGGAAACACGATGACGCAGCACGGCTCGGCTCGTTTGTTCGCGCTGGCCGTGTCGGCTGCCGTTGCGACCGCGGTCATCGTTGGCTTGTTCGTCGTCGGATCACCAGGAGACGCACGAATCCAGAAGCTCGATCGTCGGCGGGTCTCCGATCTTTACGAGATTGTCGACAGCGTGAACGCCTATTGGAGGCGGAAGGAGTCCTTGCCGCCGGATTTCCAGGCACTGAGCGACGAGGTCCACTTTGTCCCTCATTCCGATCCCGAAACCGGGCAACTCTATGACTACCGAGCGCTCGACAACGGCACCTACGAGCTCTGCGCGACCTTCGCGCTCGAATGCGAATCGGCCGAAGACAGCTGTTCTCACTGGAGAGCCAAACCGGGCGCAGAAATAGGGGGGCACGGTTCCGGAAGGCAGTGCTTCGAGATCACGCCGGAGCCGGTCGAAGGCCAACGCTAGCCATCGATCTCGACATCGCTCGACTCGAAGTAGCGCCCCAGCGAACGATCGGGATCCCCGGAAAACGACTCGTACGTCGGCCCATCGAGACTCCTGCCAGCGTTGTGTGAGGAGCCGCCTAGCGGTATGGCTCGCGCTTGCTGACCTTGATCGCCTCGCCGCCGTCGAGCTTCTCAGTGGCGCTCATCGCGTTGGCGGCCGCTACCTTCTCGATGGACCACTGGCTCTGTGACCGTTTGGCGATCGCGCTCACGGTCTCGCCCTGCTTTGCCGCGACGACGCGTAGACGATCTTCGTACACTTGTTGGAGCTCGTCTTGCGACGGCGCGCGGAACGTTGCCGCGCTGGCGTCGAAGGTTGGACGATGCTCTGCCCAGCGAGCAGCTGTCGTTGCGCCGAGCACTTGGTAGACGAGCCCGTCTTTGGCGATCCAGGTAAGCGAGAAGACGAGCTCCTGTCCGCGGTCCGCCATCCGTGCGACGGCGGTCACGGCTGGCAGTCCGTTGATCTCTTTTGCAGCACGTTCGGTCAGCTCGACCTCTGCCGCGATCTCGTCGGCTACCGCTGCAGGATCGTCTCCCTCGGCCGCCGCTTGCAACGCCAGCACAGCGGATTCGTCCTTCGGCACGGCGACTACCGCGTTGGGGCTGTTGTCATGGGCCCAGCCCTCAGGGAAGCTCAGGGTGAAGTCGAGCTCTGGGTGCACGAAGCGCTGATCGATGAACACGCCACCGCGGGCGGAGTCCCCGACGACCAAGCCATCGAGGCGCCCTACGAATGCGCTGCGGTCGATTGCGATTCGATCGGCGGGCGCGACCACGAGGGAGGCCGCGTACTCACGACCCTCGCGCGCACGCTCCGGGGTCGTCGGGTGCGAGTCGAAGAAGCTCATCTGGTTGGGATCACGGCCGCCGGCGAGCTCCTGCTCGCGCGTGAGGGCGTCCATCGTGTCCGACAGTGCCGCCGGATCCCAGCCTTCGGCCGCGGCGTACTGCTGCCCCAGCCGGTCTGCTTCCTTTTCCTGTTTTCGGCTGTAGCTCGCAAGCACGAGGCTCGCCGGAAGCTGCCCCATGCTGGCGACCGTGCTCCCAAGACCGGGGGACACCACCGAGGCGGCGGCACCGCCGATGCCGGCGAGGATCTGCAGCGGAATCCAGCCACGGCTCTTGGTCTGTTGCTTCGCGGAGTGACGCCCCGCGACGTGGCCGATCTCGTGACCGAGCACCGCTGCAAGCTCGTCTTCGTCGTTCATCAACGCCAGCAGTCCGCGCGACACGTAGATGTGGCCGCCTGGCAACGCGAACGCATTCGGCTCCTTCATGTCGACGACGTGGAACTCGTGTTGCAGCTGGCTTCGCGACGAGTGCTTCACGAGACGCTGGCCGATGCGGTCGACATAGGCGTTGAGGTCTGCGCTTCCCGAGAAGCCCATGTACTGCTCGACCTGTTGGGCCCCTTCGGCACCGAGTTTGATCTCGTCCTCTTCGCTCATCACCCGGCGCGTGCGCCGCGCACCAGGGTCGGCCGCGCAGGCGACCAAGCCGATGGTGATGGTGACCCAGAGGAAGGTCGCCGTTCGGTTTCGCCAGAGAAGCACGTCGTTTCGCACCCGGCGGAGTGTGCCCCCTGCCTAGGGCTTTTCAACCATACCATCGCACCAAGGAATTTCGGGCGCTTCCCAAGAACTGACCCCGCGGCGGATAGATTCAGGCGTGACATCGTCGCGCGCTTCTTCTTCGGCGTGTTGAAGGAGTTCTCGCTTTGGGTGTCGGCCCAGTTCCTCGAGGAAACGATCAATGGCGTCGTCAGAAACCCGGACAAGCTTGCGCGCCTGACGCCCGTCTGAGGTGCTGAGGCCGCGAGTGTTGAGTGCCATTGTGTGAGCTGTCTCACCATTTTATACATTCGCGGTGCAAAACGCCGAGCTTCTCGTAATCCCTCGTAAATTTGTGAGCCAGAGATCTTGGCCATAGCCCCAAGGG
>JBATLA010000071.1:0-3722 GCA_049669945.1 Polyangiales bacterium
CAACCTCGACCTGACGAATACGCCCACTTCGCTGAAACAGCTCGGCGCTCAGCTCGGCCGGAAGCGTCAGCCCGCTCGGGGTCAGTTGGCTGCCATCGTCGAGGGTGACTGACACGCTGGGCTCATCGGCATCAACGAGACGATACACGAACGGCACCTGACACCAGGTGAACGCCAGCCCTGACTCAGGCACGGCCAACTCTTGCCAGTGCCCACCTACGTCGAGGAAACGAAAGGTTTGGGGACTGGCGATGAACTCGCGTGCACGCAGCAAGCCTACCTCGAACTTCACCGCGCCCTCGTTGACGCGCACACCAAGCTCGCCGAAGCGCGATAAGACTTCTTCCTTGACCAGGCCGGTCATCCCCGGCTGCTGGGCGCCGGCGTGCTTGGGCGTGTTGGAATAGGGGTCTGTCGGGAAGGCACCATACTCGCCGGGGGTCCTATTGAATCCGAGCCCTTCGCGGACGCGGTAATAGAGTTGGCCCAGCCGACGGCGGATTTCTTCGTCCGCACCGTCTCTCAGCGCGGCAAAGTAGTTCTCCTGAACGACCAGCAACAACTTGGAGATCATGTGCCAGTAGACACATCCCAATCCCTCATAACCGAACATCGTGCCGGAACGCCCTGTGAACGCCTTGTGGTTGAAGACATCCTCATAAAGCCCCAGCAAAGATTGGCGCGCATCGTGAACTTCATCGCCGTAAGTCGATGCCAAATCCTCCAGCCGAGCGATCAGAACGCTCTGGTTGCGTAAGTCCGCCTTGAAGCGGTAGCACCCGTCTTCGTCGCGTAGAACGATGCTGTCATCGCCTCGCTCCGCCATCTGCCGGAGCAGTGGGATCGACTCGAATCGGTCAGCGGGAATGCGGTTCTTCTCGAGAAAATGCGGCAACGGACGATCCGGATACAACATGAAGGTGCGCACATCGGCCCGATACATATCGCTCTCGAACAATGCTTCGAGCACGGCGATTGCCTGAGCCGGTGCAATGGCCCCGGAGCTGAGTGCGGCAACCTGACCTTCGAGCATCACATAGAGGCGCTCGACTTCGATGGAGTCCGACTTCAAATCGAGCAGGTTGTAGGCGTGGTACATGCCATCCTCACGCCTGTTCTGTTGGATGCTGTGGTCGACGACACCGAGCACGTCGTCCAGCATGTCATCAACCTGTGACAGCGGTTGCTGAACCATCTCGGAGAACGTCTCTTTGCGGTAGATGGTCTCTCGATAACGCGAAGCGGCCTCTCCCAACCTGAGCAGCAGTCGGTGCCGCGTTTCAGCACTCGCTGGTGCGCTTTGCAGGCTCGGTCGCACATCGCTCAACGCCGCCGCGGTCTCAGCGAGCCATTCACTGACTTCCCGCGAGATGCTCACTGAACCCGACTCCTGCGCCAGGAAACGCTGAAGGAAATCGGCGTAACGGCGCATGTAGTACAGGGTCACCATGGAAAGCCCATGACCTACGAGGGCGTTGTTGGCGTCGTTCCACTCAGGGCGCTGCGTGTTGAGCCAGATGCCTCCGTCGATCACGAAGTTGCCGAGCTTGCTCAGCAGCGTCACCAACAATTTCTCGAACAGGTTGACCTGGTAAACCGCACCATCGGCATCGAGCATCAACTTGCCATCGGCGCCCTTGTCAGCGACGCGCTGCTCGATCCGCTCCGCTGCCTCCCCGTCATACACGACGGTGCTCTTGGCGTTCTCGAGCAGGCTCTCGAAAGGCTTGATTCGGTAGGGAACGTTGGCGTAGCTGAACATAGGCTGGCCCAACAGGGCGACGAGACGCTGCGGGTGGAACCGGTTGGAAAGCTCCAACAGCTTCAGGAGATAAATGATCTGATGATCGCCCCAATAGCCGATATGACTCCACGGGTCGTCGGGATCTTCCACCTCCCAGTCGATGCCCTGTTTGCTGATTCGGTAAGGGTTGTACCCTTCGGCAGTCGTGGCGTTGAGGAACTTCGCAATCACACTTTCGACAAACTCCGGGTAACTGAAGGTCAGCGCCTCCCAGTTCTGAAAAATGTCACGCCAGTTGCCCTGGTACGAGAGCAGTTTGTTGCCTCGCTCGTCTTTCAGCCGGATTTCGAATTGGTTCCAGGGTCGGCTTGGGTCGCCATGCCGGCGACCAAAGGTGATCGGCAGGTACTCGCGAGTCAGGCGCTCGAGCTGCGGGTCGCCCGCTTCCTTCACGGTCCTCAGCAGGTCCGAATATGGGAGCTTGTCCGGCAGCGCGTCTAGGGTCGCTCGGTGACGCGCAAAGACGTCGCGATTGAACATCTCGATCGTGCCTCTGAAATCCCGAGAGGACACCTGATACTGATCATCGAAGGTGCCCCCGCTCAGGACGTTGAAGAGCACGTTCGCGTAATGGTGGGTCGATACGTTCTCCTCGGCGGTCATCTGGAATGCGTCGGCGCCCGCCATGATGCGAGCGAGCTCGTCCGAGCCCTCTTCGACAGACTCGGCGATCGACTCCGCGAGGGCCGTCGGGTTGCTGAGCTCATGGAGCAGGCTCACCACCTGCGACTGACTCTGCTCCACATTCGCCACGAACTGCCAGCGCTGAGATGCCTGCGGTGCGAGAGTTAGCGACACGTTAACGAGATAGTCCCCGCGGATGCCACGTTTGTGGACCTCCTGTGCCAGGGGCGCACCGAGCCGAAACTGTTTGAGCTGCGTTCCAGAGAGCAGCACTTTGTGCCCGGCGAGACCCAGGCTGAATACGGTCGTCGCCTCGAGGGACTCGCAAGGCTCGGCTCTGTCCGTGATTCCGGAATAGAGCGTATACAAAGCCAGCCCCTTGTCCTCCACCAGCTCATTCCATTTGTAGGCGTCGACCAAGTTGCTGGTGTTGGTCTGAGCAAAGCGCGGAGTCCCGGCCGGCAGAATGTTCCGCAAGCCATCGATCAGCTCCACTTTGCAATCCTGCTCGCCTAGATTCTCCAATTCGCACCGACGTACGAACCCGTAGCGGTCGCTGGTCAACCAGCAGTAACGGAACGCCAACCGGAGGTCGTGATTGATCTCTTCAAAGCACAGCTTGTTGCCCAAGAGGTTCTTGTAGAGGTTGCGGCTGGTCGAATAGCGCCCGTCGTGCGCTCGGTTGAACGGCTCCCATTCGCGCGGCTCACCGTCCGCCACCGTCCGAATCAGCGTCTTGCTGCCGGTGTGAGGGCTGCTCTCGTGGATCTTGTCCACCGTGACGTAAGGAAAGAGCGCCGTCTCGGGCGAGACCCGACCGGCGGTCAGTCCCCCGGTCGACGAAATGAACAGCCAATGGTCGGAATTGGAGACGAGGCTGACAAAGAACGGGGCCATCTCGTCGACGTTGCGTATGGCGTAGTATCGCTCCCCTCGAAGAGTCAGAAACTCGCCGGACACTTCGTCGTTAGGGATGGAGTGTCGATTCATGTCCAAGGGTTTCCGCTCGCAGAGGAAAGGCACGGGTGCCGACGGCTCAGAGAGCCGCCGAACAGCCCGTGACCCGGCCACGTTTCAAGGAGCCTACTGGAGGTCCACCAGGATGTTGTCGTAGAACACCCCCGACGATTCGTTTTCGGTCGCCGTCGCCGCAAACCCGAACTGCAGCGTTTGGTCGACGAGGCCTGCGTCTATCAGTAATGAGATCTCGTAGCGCATCCACTCTACAGGAAGATTGGTCGTGTCCTCCGTTTCGAAGTTGGTCAGCGTACCGGGATCAGCTGGATCGAACGTC
>JBATLA010000072.1:0-8648 GCA_049669945.1 Polyangiales bacterium
CACGTGCTGTGGTGGCATTCCCACGTGCAACCGATCATTGATCGCGATCCCAGTAGGGCCGACAACGGCTGGAACTGGCTACTCTACGTCCCCTTCGCCGAGGTCGCCGGGCGGTTGCTAACGCGAAAGCCTGCCGGCTACACCATCGGGATCTCCGATCGACAAAGGGACAGGTTCATTCCCTGCGCGCTCGTGCAACTGTTGGGGCGTGTACCGGCCCTCGACGATCACGATCGAGAAAGCGTGTTCGTCTGGTTTCTCTCGACCGCTCCAGATGAAGCGCTCACGGCGATCGAGGATCACCCGATACCCGTCGACCGGGTCCCTCGACGCCTTGGATCGATCGCGCTCGACGTTGCGGTGACCCATTCGCTCAACAAACGACGCCTCGGCCGGACAGCGCTCTACGCCGACGAACGTGGCGGTGACGCCCTGTTGGGGTGGTATCGCCGCCGCGGCATGGCGGTGTTGCCCGACGACGACGAGCTTCCACCAGGCCCGAGGCGCCTACTGAAACCAAGCGACGGTCGGTACTGCTACTACACCGTGCCGGCCGCCGTCGAAGCGAGCAAGGAGCTCGATCCACTCCGCTGAGGGAAGCACGATGCCTACGCCGATCACAGCTTTCGCCGACGCAGCCGCCAAGCACGGTGACATCGACCCCGACGACATCGAAGCGGTCCAGAACTGGTTCGCTGAAGAGCTGCCCAAGCTACCCGTCCTCACGATCGAACAAGTGCTTCACGACCTGCTCGAGCGCGATGGAACTGCAGCCGAGCGCGAGATCGTCCCGATGTACCCCAAGCGCGCTCCGCTGCCCTCGCTGCGCTCGAGCCCTCCCGCCTTGCCCCCGTTGCTTGCGGAGCAATGGCGGACGCTGCTGGGTCGGCTCTCGAAGCGACTCAGGCGACGCTAGCCGGGGTAGAGGAACTTTCGAGCAGCTCCAGCGCCATACGGATCACTTCGGTATCCGACCGTGCGGGGAGGTTCTTGCGGAGCCTCGAAAGGCGCAAGACGTCCTCGTGCTTGAAGCGGAAGCTCTTCAGCACCGACGGAGACTTCCCCTTTCGACCGACTTCGGTGACCCAGGGCAAATACCGCTCGGGGGGGACACCACGAAAGGGCGGCGCGGCCTTGCCGTGGCGGATCGCATGCATGACCTCCACCACATCCTCAGGGAGATCCTTGGGCAAGCGTAGGAGGCCGGGCTTCTTCACGAGCACCGCAGGCAAGAGCTCCATGATTCGAGGCTCCACAGTGCCAGCCCACAGTGCATCGTCGAGCTGCACGGCTTTGTCGTGTGGTCGGAGGCCATCGATGTTGGTGGTGAGCAGGTCGGCGGCGACAAACCTGCCCATCACCTTCTTGAAGCGGGGATCCCGCTGCTTTCGGCGCAAGGCTTGATGCCGCTTGCGCGCCGCGGCCTGGAGCTCGTTCCTCGTGCGGGTCATACGAACTCCCCGAGGTCGACGGCATACTTCTTCGCCAGCTCGAAGAAACGCTCACTTGCGCCCTTCGCCAGGTATTCGACGATGAGGGCCTCGTTCTTCTCAGGCGCTTTGCTGGCCTTGGAAATCAAGATCGCATCCGGGTCGGCAACAAACGCGTCGACAGAGGTGCCCTCGTAGACCGGGGCGTATTGCGTCTCCTGGGGCATCCAAATCTCGTGGCCGTGCGGATCGAGAATCATCCCCTCTTTCGCGAGCAATCGCTCCAGCTCTTGCTGCACCGCCCAGTCGTAATCCGCGTACGCATCCAGGTCTTGCGTGGCGGTTAGCGTCAGGCCGAGGTCTGCACTGAAGAGCGCCACCTGCCCGAGCACGCGAATCTGGCACTTCTTGTGCGTAGGCGTCCCTTCCGCTCGCCCCCGCACGTTCTCGCGTGCCACCCACTGGTCGAGCGCGAGAAACAGATCAAAAAAAATATACATACAAATATACTAATACATACATACACTTTGTCAACGCGCGACGCGGCCATCTCGCGCCTTTCGCGGACGCCCCGCGCCAAGCAGTGCTAGGCTGCGGGCGTGGATCAGGCATCGATCGAATCGATCAACTACTGGATAGGGGTAGCGGGGACCGTGGCCTTTGCAGTGACGGCCGTTCTCGCTGTCGCCCCGAGAGGTGTCGCTCTCTTCGCCCTTGGGGACCGCGCTGAGAGCCCAATTGCGCAGAACTAGCTCTTCTTGTCGACTTCCTCAGACTCGCCAAAGGGCCTTTGTTAGGTCTATCTGCCGTATCTTCATCGGCTCTCTTGCTAGCGATCCTCGGCAGGTATTAACTCGGCGGCGGCGGAAGCGTGGATCGCCGTAGGTGTGTGACGTCGGCGCGCGCGATGTGTCCGAGCACATGAAAGAGCGAATGCTTTTCCGCTGGCTTCACTTCGAGAGGCGTCGGCTCGGGAAGGGCGCATACCGCGATCAAGCCGCCCGCGTCATCGCGGGAGAACTCGACGTGCTGGTGGCTCACCGCTTCGATGAGCCGCTTCATCCCAACGTTGTCGGCCAGGAGCTCGAAGTGAAACTGGCGGACCCCGCGTTCCCAGGCGGCACGTAACAAGCGGTCGAGGATCATCGTTCCGAGACCCTTGCCTTGGAATTCGTCTGTGATCGTCACGGCGGGTTCCGCAGTTTCCGTGCCCTCGAGTCGAACGAACCGTCCGGCACCGACCCCCCTTGCGTCAACAGAGGGACCGCCAAATGTGGCGCCGATCGCGTAGTGGTCGATGCCGTCGAACTCGGTCAAGTAGCGCAACTCGTGATCGGTCAGCTGCTTCTTCTGACCCATGACGCGCTGATATCGGGAGTGCGGCGACAGAGCCTTGAACCCCTCCTGCATCGCAGTCTTGTCGGACGGTCGAATCGGTCGCAGCAGCACGGTCGATCCATCGGAAAGCTCTGCGAACTCCAGATAGGAATCGTCGTATTGGTACATGTTCGATGTGTGCCTAAGCCGATGAAAAAAGGCAAGGGGACGCGCTCCGTACCATGTGAACATTCGGCAGCGTCCGACGTGTCGTCGACAGCAACCTTACCTTGCGATTTACGGAGCCACCGATTGGATTCGAACCGCGCGAGGCGCTGCTGCTTCGCAGCCCTACGGTTTACCAAACCCTAGGTGCACTCAATGTTTTCGAGAGGTTAGGGGGGCTGTTGACCAATCGTGTCCGCTCGAGCGCGGCGCCCCTTTGTTCGTGAAGCGCGAGTTTCAGCGATTCGCCCGCGCTAAGGTCGAAAGCGAGTCATCCACAAGCAGTCGGAGGAAGGTCGCCGGCTCGTCCAACCGCACCTGGGCCGAGCTCATGAGGCGCGGTCTCGACGACGCCTGGGCTTGTTGACCCAGGAACTCGACGCTGACCTCACGCCTTTGCAGATATGTGGGCCCGCTGCCGGTCGTTGCAGATGGGCGGAACGCCGGATGCAGCTTTTTCGCTCAGCAGCCCCGATGCGCAGGCGCTGCACCAGCGAAAACCTCGAATTACAAAGGAATTGCCGGATTGGGCCGGGCACACCGTTTGCACATTCTCAACGAGAATGAAGCGACGAAATCTAAGCTGGGTTGTCACCTGCGGGTTCAGGTTTCTTTCTGCCTGTGTTCTCAGTTTGGTGTTTGCGACTGGATGCCCAGGAGGGGACGGGGACGGGGGCGTGGCCGGTTTCACCGAAGTGACGCCCGCCGATCTGGCGCAGAAGTCTTTTCGATTCGCGCCAGAGGCAGGTTTGTTCGACGAGGGGGACTCGCGGTTCGGTCAGTCCGCCACGTTGACCGTCGGCGAGTTCTACACCAACGGAAGATCGGCCGGGTTCTCGCTGACGACCGACGACGGCTCGCTCCAAGGAGGGGTTCTCAGCCTGGGCTCCTGCTCCGTCCAGACGACGTACCTTCAGCTCGCTGGGCAGGCGGCGCAAGTCGGAGACATCCAGCACGACTACTTCGTAGGCTGCGGCGTGGACGCGGAAGGACGGCTTGGGCTTTTCGAGGACGAGGAAGAGGTTCTGATCGTCTCGGAGCCGCCCAGCGTGCCGGGCGCGGACCTCGACGAGCGGATTTCGATGTCGCGCTACTTCGTGGTTGAACCGAGGTTCGACCCGGACGCTCTCGATGAAAGCGGCTTGGTCGAGCTTCGGCTCCACGGCAACGTGTTGAGCTTCTGGGTCGACATCTACGATCTATCCCCCACGGACGAGGTGCGAGACGCACACTTTTACCGCGGCGGCGCGCCGGAGAACGGGGACATGCTTTTCACGTTGTTCGGATCTCCAGTTCAGCCGGTGCGGATGTTCGGCCCTCCGTTTCTCGAGGGCAGCGATTTGAAGGCTTCGGTTTTCGTGACGCCGGAGGAGGTGGCCACGCTAACCGACGCGACGAGTCCGCTCTACGTCGGCTTTCCGTCGATTCGCTTTCCGGCTGGCCTCTTGCGCGGCCAATTGTTCAACGCGCCTGTTGGAGCCGAAGGGGGAGTGCTGGCCTATCCGAACGGCGTGCGCTTGGAAGTTCCGGCCGGCGCGCTCTCCGAGTCGACCGCCATCGAGGTCACCGAGCTTCCAATGGCCGAGGTGAACGCCATCCTGACGGAGCGCGAGTACGCGTTTCTGGAGAAGCGCCTGCTCGGTGGGTTCTTCATCGAGCCCGACATGACCTTCAACGTTCCGATCAAGGGCATCGTCCCCGTTCTACAGCCGGAGTCCTATGAGCTCATGTGGCGGATGGAAGTCGATTTCGAAGGCGGCAAGTGGTGGCCGGTAGAAACCGAGCTCAACTACCTGGCCCGTCGAGGCGTTGCCGAGATCGAAATCCCGCACACCAGCAACGGGGCGATCTTGGGTGGGAGCGGTTTGTCGACCGAACCGGACGCTCTGCGTCAGCAGTACATCGACACGCTTTGCAAGGCCGGACTCGGTGGGCAGATCTGTGAGGACCTCGATCCCTTGCAGGATGCTTGCTGTCAGCTCTACGACTACCTGAGGCCCAAAGACTGCATTTGTTGCAGGAGGCTCGATCAACGGCAGCAGTCAAACGCCAGCGACTTCGCCCAGAACCGGGCGAGCGGGGTTTGCGAGTTCCTGAGCGACCGGGTGATCAGCCAATACTTCGAGTGCTTCGACATCAACGGCGATACGGTGCCCCCGCAGAGCCACATTGCGAGCGAGGTCTCGCCTCATTGCCCGTCCGACATGGCGATCGAGATCGACATCGCTCCGAGATCGCCGCGGCTCCGGGTGTGTCAGACCCAGCAGTTCACAGCCACGATGCGGGGCGTGGACGCGGATGGGAACGAGATCATGCCTCCGCAATCGTTCGATCCGGTGTGGCGAGCGGGCGATCCAAGCAAAGCCGTGTTCATCACGAACGCGCAGGGGAACTTTGACGGCACACTCTTGGCCAAGGGCGTGGGAACAGTACTCGTGGATGCGAACCCCGGGCTTCCACAGTATCCGCTCGGGATCGCAACGTGGGTCACGATCGAGTCGAACATCCGCTCATTCACGGCGAGCCCACCTGCGCTGGAGATCGCTGCTGAACAGGAGCGGATCGTTAGCGCAACCGTCGTGCTCGCAGATGGCGGCGCAGTCGACGAGAGCAAGATACGATGGACGCCGGCCGCCCCGCACATCGCCAGCGTCATTCTGGACAGCGGCGCGCTGACGTCGATCGTGGCTGGCGAACGGGGATGCACGGAGATCGCGGTCAGCTACCAGTACGACTGCGAGACGGCGCAGATCGCGGTCCCGGTCTGCGTCGAGTGTTCGCCGCTCGAAATGACCGTTAGGCCGGGGTCGGTGGAGCTGCTCAGGCAAGGATCCGCCGTCCTCGAGGTCGAGATCCTCGACAAGGACGGTTCTTTGGTCGACGCGAGTAGTGTGAAGTGGGTCAGCGGCGATTCGGCTGTAGCCGACGTTCTCATCGACACCGGGCCCGCGACCTCGGTGTTCGCAATCGACTACGGGATGACGGAAGTCACCGCGCTCTACGAAGACGACTGTCAGATCAAGAGGGCGACTGCGACAGTCAACGTCGGCTGTGTCGATCTGGAGCTCACGCCGAATTTCAGCATCATCGAAGTCGACGATTCCGTTTCAATTGCCGTCATCGCCCGCGACTCGAACCGTGAGCAAGTCGAGATTCGCGAGTCCGATCTCACCTGGGACAGCGAGGACTGGGGGACCGCCGCGCCAAGTCCCGCGAGCGGGCGATCGACGGTTGCGGTCGAGGGAATCGAAGCCGGGTCGACCTTGATCGCAGCGTCGTATGATGACGGTTCCTGCCCCAGGAGGACCGGGTTCGCTCGCGTCGTCGTGACCGAAGAGACGGGCATCGCCGGCCTTTGGCGCCTCAGCCCGACCTCGCAGACCGAGCGGTGTAGGTACCTCGATAGCGGCTGGTTGCCTCAGGACGACGCTACGCCCTTCACTGTGAAAGTCAGCCAGAGTCCCCAAGGTGACGGCATCGCCGCGACCTACGTACCCAATGTTGGGCCGGTGCTGAGCGGAAGTTGGGACCAGGGCACAGGCGAATTCGACCTCTCGGTTTCAACCACTTCGCCAGACCAATGCCGATACCTGTTCGAGTACGGGGACATCTGTGGTGAAGCCACCGACTGCATGATGGAGTCTTGCCAAAACTCCACCGAAGTGACCGGCACAACGGATGAAGACGTAGAGACCTTGGAGGCCGAGAGCGCCTGGAATTATCAGGTGACGTTTTCGTTCAGCACGCCTGCCGGCGGATCGCGCCAAACCAACACCTGGGAATGTGAGGGGTCTTCAGTCCTCGAGGGCGTTCGTCCGGAGGTGAAAGAATTGCGGCCATGAAACGACTGCGCTGCATCGATTTCTACCGACCCGACCCCGATTATGCGGACCGCATCCAAGCCTACAATGCCTACCCGGCGCAGCTCGCGTGCATCTACTGCATGGAGTGAGCTTCTCGCTATCTCAGCCCATCGGGCTCATCGTAAACGCCCAATTGCGCGGTACTAGATGTTGTGTCGCGTGGGGCGTGAACCGGAAAGGGCCTTTGAAGTTACTATGCTCCGTATCTAAGTGCTTGAAGGGACGGTTTTGCGACCCTAGCGTTGCGAAACGGGAGGTATCCAATGCGAATGTTTCCTCTTACTGGTTTCGCGGCGGGCGCGATGCTGGCGCTGATGGGTTGCACGAGCTCTAGCGGGACCGCTGCGGAAGAAGGCTTTTGCTTTCCTACCGGACCTGACGGGGATGACTACACCGAGGCCGATGAGTTCTGTCTAGAGGACTACTGTCCGCAGAGGGATTGTCAGAATCGCATCGTTGCCGAAGCGATGTGCTCACGGGGAGCCGCGCTCGATCACGTTTGCATCTGCGATTGCTGCGATCCGCAGATTGAGGTTGGCGGAGATCCTGGAGCGCCCGAGATTTGGGAAGAGGTCTACACCTGCATCCTCGACGCCGCCGAGTGTGAGCAGAACACGAGTGTTCAGCTCCAGCTCGTTCAGAAGGGGACCTGCGGCGAGACAGTCGACTGGTACTTGTCGATCAGTCCCGACGAAGTGTGGCAGTACACCGGCACCCTGGACGGCACGTCGTTCAACTGGAACCAAATAGCCCCCCCAAGTTTCGAGGAGGAGGGGTGCTGGGAGTTCAGCCAGGACGCGCAGCGATTCAACAAGCGGTCCGCGGGTCCGGGTTTCTACTGTGTCGGCGCGGGCTCACGCGGTGCCGGGTCGAGTCCGGCGACACTTCCGACCTGTGAGGAAATCGAAGCCGCTGGCATCGGCGATTTCACGTCCTGCCCGCAGTCACCGCCAGCAAACCCAATCGACTGAGCCCAGCTCCAGCGCCTTGGCGAGTACGGGAGGTCGTGGGTGCGTGTGAAGGTTCCGCCTCGTGACCTCTTCATGCGCGACAGGTGTGGGTGACCGCCGCATCTTGCTCTCTTAGCCCATCGGGCTCATCGTAAACGCCCAATTGCGCGGTACTGAACGTTATGTCGCCTGGGCGGCGAACCTCACAGGGCATTGGTGGAGACTACCTGCTGCACCCCGCAGCGCGGGCGAATAAGCCGGAGGCGTTGAGCGCAACTCCCGCGACCGATCACGCGACGAGCGGGAGAAGGCAGCGCGAGCAGTTTTGTTGGCAGACAAAACTCTTCCTTGCGCGAACAAGTGGAGTCACATTCTGAGCAATATTGTCACTGGCTGTCACCCGTAGTCACTGAGAGTCACAGACGGATCAATTCCCTTCGGGGAACCGGACACGAAAAAAGAGCAGCTCGCGTCCTGGAGGCGCAGAGACGATGTCACGAGGGCGGCAGGCCTCGTCTTTCATGCTCGAGACGGCGTGATGCACACCAAGGGATATGACGCGCAATGGTCGAAGACATGGCGTTCTGCCCCGGGAATCCGATCTGAAGCGCGTTTCCACGACCTCCGGCATACCTGCGCAAGCCACTTCATCATGGGGACGTGGGGGAGGGCTTGGCGGCTCGAGGAAGTTCAGGTGGTACTGGGACATGCGAGTCGAACGACGACCGAGCGCTACGCGCGCCTTGCTCCCGATTCCATTCGGCGCGTGGCCAATGAAGCGATCGAGCAGTGGTCCGACGGCTCGAAAGTAGCTCCCGGATTGGTCAACGATTGGTCACCGCCAAATTCGCCATACATCCAAG
>JBATLA010000073.1:0-4845 GCA_049669945.1 Polyangiales bacterium
GACGACGCGTCCCCCGGCGGGCGCCCGGCTTGCGCAACCTCGAGGTTGGCGGCGTAGTCGCACGCGTCACATGCGACGATCCAATCCTCACCGGTCTGCGCCAACACCTGGAATTCCGCGCTCTGACTGCCCCCGATGGCGCCGCTATCTGCTTCCACGACGCGGTATTCGAGTCCCAACCGCCGGAAGATACGGTGATACGTCTCCCGCATGTGCTCGTAGCTCGCGACCGCTGCTTCCTCTGACACGTCGAACGAGTACGCGTCCTTCATGATGAACTCGCGGCAACGGAGCAGACCTGCGCGGGGCCGCGGTTCGTCGCGGTATTTGAGCTGAATCTGATAGAGGTTCAGCGGAAGCTGCTTGTAGCTTCGGATTTCGCGCCGCGCGAGGTCCGTGATGATCTCCTCGTGCGTTGGGGCGAGGTGGTACTCGCCACCCTTGCGGTCCTTGATCCGCAGGAGCGTAGGACCGTACACCTCCCAGCGGCCCGACTCCTTGAAGTACTCAGCGGGAAGAAACGTGGGCATCAGAAGCTCTTGCGCTCCGGACGCGTCCATCTCTTCGCGGATGATCCGCTCGATCTTGTGCAGCACCCGCGTTCCGAGTGGCAGCAGCTCGTAGATCCCGGCCCCGACCATCCGCGCATACCCCGCCCGAAGCATGAGCACGTGCGAAGGCATCGTAGCCTCCTTCGGAACCTCTTTGACCGTCGGAATGAACGCCCGCGAGTAACGCATGGCGGCGTCGTAGCAGGCGGAGGAGGGAGGTTCCACCGGGGTCCGAAGACCCCGGTGTCTCTGCATCAGGTGCCGATGACGAAGCTGACGCTTGTGGTGCCGGAGCCGCCGATGTTGAGCGTCTGGACGTTCTTGGCGCCCTCGACCTGGTAGTCGCCCGCTTGGCCCGTGACCTGCTTGTGGCAGTCGAGGACTTGGCGCACGCCGGTGGCGCCCACCGGGTGACCGGCGCCAATGAGGCCGCCGCTCGGATTGATCGGCGTCTTGCCACCGAGGGCGATGTCGCCTTCCTCGATCGCCTTCCAGCTTTCACCCGGGGCGGTGAGGCCGAAGTGGTCGATCGCCATGTACTCGGAGGTGGTGAAGCAGTCGTGCGTTTCGATCGCGTCAATGCCGCTCACGTCGGCGATGCCCGCGCGCTTCATCGCGCTCTGCACTGTGGTTCGAACGTGCGGAAGCACGTAGTCGTCGTTCGCGCTCTCCGCGACCTTGTCCTCGAAGCGGATCCGCGAGGTGTTGTGTCCCCAGCCCTTGATTCGGGGGATGTCAGCGAGCGAGACACCGTTGCGGTCGGCCCACTTCTTCGCGTAGTCAGGCGAGGCAAGGAGGACGGCGACGGCGCCGTCGGTTACCTGTGAGCAGTCCGAGATGTGGATTCGGCCGCCGATGGTGCCATTGAACTCGTCACGGCTCATCGCGTGGTCGTAGTTCATGTACCAGGTGCGGGTCTGGGCGTTCGGATTGAGCTTGGCGTTCGCGTAGTTGATCGTGCTGATCTCCGCGAGGTGCTCGTCCTTCAGGCCGTAGCGCCTGTCGTACTCGTCGCCGAGCTTGCCAAAGAGCTTGGGGAAGGGGAACTCGATGCCCTTGGCCTCGAGCTCGTACCAAGCCGCCGTGCCGAGAAAGTCGCCACCTACGCCCGCGCCGACCGTCTTCATCTGTTCGACGCCTACGACGCATGCGAGGTCGTAGCGGTGAGCTTCGATCTCTGCCGAGGCTGCTTGAATCGCAAGGCTCCCGGACGCGCACGCCGCTTCGTGACGCGAGGTCGGAAGACCGCTGAACGCCGGATCGATTTCGAGGAAGAACGCACCGAGGTGACCCTGCTTGCTGTAGAGCTCGGCGGCGAAGTTGCCGGTGTGGGCGACTTCAATCTCGTTCGGCTCGACTTTGGTTTCAGCGAGCGCGCCGAGAACCGCTTCGCGCATCATCGCGACAAAGTGCTTCTTCTCTTTGCTCCAGTTGCGGGCAAAGTCGGTCTGGTAGCCGCCAAGAACGTAAACTTCTGGAATCTGTGCCATTTTTTTCACCAATACCTTTCGCTTACGCAGCGACGAAGAACTTCCCGACGTTGACCTGAGGATCGTCGAAGAACTTGGTGCCCTCTTGGGCGTTTGCGAGTGCAGGCGGCACGGGGAGGCCGGCCTTTTCAATCATCTGGATGGTGGGCTTGAGGCCGATGGTGTCGACCAAAACGCTCGGGGGCGCCCAGTTGAAGCCAAAGCCCATGATGCGGTCGATGCCCGAGATGTCGTCGGTGACTTCGCCCACTCGATGGAAGGAGTAGCTGATGTAGCCGGCGATCACCTTCTGTGCGATGGCGGCGTAGGGCCCAGTAGCCTCCGCAAACGCCTTCATGCCATCGACGTAGCGGCCGACGCGGTGAAGGTTCGAGATCGTGTCGATGAACGCGAGGTCCGGTCGAGCCACCGCTGACTTCGGCGAGTACTTCTGTGTCTTCGGATCGAGCACGATGCGACCTCCGCCGTCGTCCTTGCCGAAGAAGCCCCCGCCAGTCTTGCGGCCGAGGACGCCCTTTTCCATCAGCTCGGCCATGTACGCTGGAAGCTTGAGGGTCTCGTGCGCTTCATCCGGCGCCAGCTCGTAGATGTTGTCGACGATCGCGCGGTGAATGTCCCAACCAACGAGATCGATGGTGGCGAGCGGCGTCATGGCGCGGCCGGTGTACGGGCCGACGAGCTCGTCGATCAAGAGCGGGCCGTGCTCCTCTGCCAAGATGGCGCACTCGTTGAGCACCTTGAAGCCGATGCGGTTGCCTGCGAATCCGGCGGTGTCCGCGGTGCGTACCATGGCTCGCCCGAGGCGCACCGTACAGAACGCGTCGATGAAGTCGACGAGCTTCGGATCGGTGTCCTTCCCCGCGACCAGCTCGGTGCCGACGATGACGTTCGGCGGGTTGAAGAAGTGAAGCCCAAGGAAATTCTTCCGGAACGAATCGCTCCTGCCTTCGGCGAGCTGGTTGATCGAGAGACCCGAGGTGACGGTCGCCACGATCGAGTCCGGCCGGCGCACGGCGTCGATGCGGTCGAAGAACTGCTTTTTCAGATCGAGCTGCTCGGTCACCGCTTCGAAGATCAGGTCGGCT
The DNA here is from genome assembly GCA_049669945.1 of Polyangiales bacterium. Taxonomy (GTDB): domain Bacteria; phylum Myxococcota_A; class Polyangia; order Polyangiales; family Houyiibacteriaceae; genus SG8-38. Next base: position 3,127 of record JBATLA010000073.1, read on the forward strand.
TCCGCGACCACGCGATCGAAATCGTCGTCGTAGCTACCGGTGTCGACCCGGTTCGCCACGGTGCTGGAGCGCACCATTTTCACGGCCGCGGCGAGGCCGCCGTCGGCCTTCTCCTTGGTGCGCGCCAAAAAGGTGACTCTCGGTACGGCTGTCGTGAACAGCACCCCGCTTCCAAGGCCCATCGCGCCGTTGGCGCCGAGAACCACCACGTGCTTGATCTCGCGGGAAGCCAACAAATCCGCAGACTTGCCGCTTGCCGCTGATGTGGTCGACAACATCCTGTTTCCTTTCTCTGCCTCGGCTGTTTACAAGTTAACTAGCCGGGAAGCGCCAATGTGGGTGGAGTGCAGTTCCGAGTCAAATGAAACTGAGCAAAAACAGGCATTTACAGGCACTTTACAGGGCGCAAATCATGCGCCTTTCCGGCCAACTAGCTGGGATCACAGTGATCTGTCACGATGCCGCCATGCCACTTCTCCAACAGATCGACGCCGACCTCAAGAAGGCCATGCTTGCGCGTGACACCGTCACCCGAGACACACTTCGCATGATCAAGAGCGAGCTCCTCACGCTCGACGACCCGGACGAGATCACGGTTCTGAGCCGCGCGGTGAAGTCACGCCGCGACAGCATCAAGAGCTACGTGGACGGCGGCCGCCAAGACCTCGCCGACAAGGAGCAGGCTGAGATCGAAGTGATCCAGCGCTACCTGCCGAAACCCTTGAGTGATGACGAGGCGCGCGAGGCGATCGCCGCAATCGTGACCGAGGTCGGTGCGTCGACGAAGAAGGATCTCGGCAAGGTCATGAAGGCGCTCCGCGATCGCTACCCGGGTCAGATCGACGGCAAGCTCGCGTCGACGATCGCTGGCGAGCTACTGAGCTGAGGCGTCAGTTCTCGGGCGTGGAGCGGCTGCCCCACCACAACCGAAAGCGTTCACGGATCGCACGGCGATCGTCTCCCGACATGTTCACGCGATAGCCGTAGTCTCGCCCCGCCATCCGAACGAGGTCGCGGCTCGCGATGGCTCGGATCTCCCCGTCCTCGTGGTCTAGGCTGTCGATGAGCCACTCCGCGCGCGCCCTCGACCCATGCTGGTCGAACCAGGCGCGCCATGCGGATTCGTCGTTTCCGAAATCCTGCGCGGTCAGCATGCGGAGGACGCGCCATGCAGCCTCGCCCAATACGCTTGGCTCCGTGAGAGCGGCGAACAATGCTTCGATGCATTCGGTGTCGCGCAGCACTGCAAGCGCCCGCATTGCGAGCAGTCGAGACCGCTGGTCGGCGTCAGACGCGACCGCCAGTGCGCGGAGCGACTCCTTGAGCTCCTCGATGCCGGCCTGTTCCTGGAACGCTTCGAATGCGTAGAGCGCGCTTCGGGAGACCCCTTGGTCGTCGTCGAACAGCGTCGTGGCCAGCGGCTCGACGAGAAGCGGATGCGGGAGCTCCGCGGCCACCAGGGTTGCGTAGTAACGGATCTCGGGGTCCACGGACTTGAGCAGCTCCACCACGTAGGGAACCGCCGGCTCGCCAAACGCGACCAACGTCCTGCAAAGGCCGGATATACTCCGTCCGCGAGGCGGCCGTACGTGGGGCTCCCATCGATTGAACCACAGGCGCCCCGGAAAGTGGTCACGGAGGGCCGGCAGCGCGTCTTCGCCGACCGTGAGTAGCGCGCCGTGCTCGGGCGCCTGTTCGTTCGGCCCGTGCATCCCGAGG
>JBATLA010000074.1:0-7221 GCA_049669945.1 Polyangiales bacterium
TGCGCGACCGCTTCGAAGCGATGTTCCACGATGCTGGCTTCGAGCTCCTCACCTGGGGCGACGGGGGCAAGAACCGCCTGTTCTCGACCGAGCCATTCGCCCGGCCCGAAGATCTCAAGTCGAGGCGGCCCTGGGCTTGGAAGGACGACCCCGTATTTGCCGGCTTCCTGAGCGCGATTGGAGCCAACGCGGTTCGCGTCGGCGCCAACGAGGTCTACGGTGGTTTGCAGACTCGGATGATCGACACCGTACCGTGCTCCGCCATCATGGCGATTGCGATTCAGTGGTACACGAAGCTCAACTTCATGGCGAAGCAGAACTTCAACATCATCGTCGGCGGCTCGATCATCAAGCAAGAGGTATTCAATCAGCTGACGCCGAAGGATCAGGAGATCCTGCTGAACACGGCGGAGCGCGGCGCGCGCGCGATGGACAAGATTGTCCTGCGCGACGACGCGAAGGCCTACCAGACGCTCGTCGAGCGCGGGATCAATGTCGTAGACCTCTCCCCGCACCAGGCAGAATGGGACGCGATCTCAAAGACAGCGCGCGAGCAGCTCGCAGGACGCGTGTACAGCAAGAGTCTACTGGCGCAGGTCACCGAGTTGGCCTCCGAGAAGTGAACAAACGCGGCCCCCGGGCCGTCGAAATGTGAGTGACCATGCAACACCAGAAGTACGCGCTAGTTTTCGCCCTCACGCTCGCAGCCCTGTTCGTTCCCGGGCGACCGGCCGTCTCGCAGACACCGGCCACGACCACAACGACGATCCGCATTGCGTCCCTCGCTCCTCCGGGCTCTTCCTTCGTGAAGGTGCTCAAGGCATGGAGCCGGACGCTGCAAAAAGAAACCGAAGGCCGCGTCGAGCTGCGGGTCTTTTCGGGCGGCAGCGAAGGCAGCGACCGGGATCTCATCAAGCGCATCAATGCCGGAAAGCTCGATGCTGCGGGTGTGGCGACGACCGGCTTGAGTATGATCGCCAAGGAGCTTCAGGTGTTGAGCGCGCCCGGCTTGCTGACAGAGGATGCGCAACTCGATCGCGTGCGCGAGAAACTCGACGCAGAGCTTCAGAAGATGATCGAAGCCGGGGGTTTCAAGCTTCTCGCCTGGGGCGACGGCGGCAAGAACCGCGTGTTCTCATCGAGCGCGTTCGCAACCCCGTCCGATCTCGCCGGTAAGCCGGCCTGGGCAGGCAAGGACAACGCCATAGGGATGGCCTACACCAAGGCACTTGGGACGAAGGCGGTGCGCGTGGGCGCGTCGGGCGTCCTGCCTGGCCTCAAGGATGGATCACTCGACGTCGTGCCCGCGTCGGCGATGTCGGCGGTCGCGTTCCAGTGGTACACGCAGCTGAAGCACATGACCTCGAGCAACTTCAACATCATCGTAGGCGGGTCGGTGATCAGCCAGAAGAAGTTCAATGAGCTCAGCAAGGCCGACCAGCAGACCCTGCTCGACACCGCAAAACGCGCTGCATCGAAGCTCGACCAAATCGTCGGCCGAGATGACGACCGCGCTTACCAAACGCTGCATACCCGAGGCATCAGGTAGGTCGACACCCGGGCCAACGCCGAGGCCTGGGACGCTGCCGCCAAGGCAGCACGCGAACAGCTCGCTCAGCGCGGCGTCTACAGCAAGAGCCTCCTCAAGGCGGTCGAAGCAGCCGCGAAGTAGCTCAGGTGGGCGTCGAACCCAAGGTCTATCCGTACCGCTGGGTGATTCTCGCCGTGTTCATGTTGATCACGGTCGTCGTCGAGATCCAATGGCTGGCGCACGCGGCCGTCGCGCGACCAGCCGAGGTGTTCTACGAGGGGCAGTTCGACCCGTCCTCGTTCGTCAACATCGACTTCTTGGCGATGGTCTACATGCTCGTCTTCCTGTTGATGAGCTTTCCGGCGTCGTATGTGATCGACACCTACGGAATCCGGGTCGGCATCTCGATTGGGGCGCTGCTGATCGGGGTGGCCGGGCTCGCAAAAGGCTTCTTCGCCGACAGCTTTGGCGCCGTCGTCGCGGCGCAGGTTGGGCTCGCTGTCGCACAGCCATTCATTCTGAACGCGGTCACCGCAGTCTCGGTGAGGTGGTTCCCCCTCAGAGAGCGCGGCATGGCCGCCGGTCTGTCGGCCTTGGCCCAATACCTGGGCATCATCGTCGCGATGCTCGTCACCCCGCTCTTGGTCGGCTCGGACCCTGCGGATCCCGGTTACGGGACCGGGTTCGAGGGGATGCTGATGATCTATGGCTGGCTCACCTTCGGCGCCGCCATGGTCACCCTCGTCCTGCTCCGTGAACGCCCCCCGACTCCGCCGGGCACCGACTCGACTGAGAGGCATTCCTTCGCGAAAGGCGTCGTGCACATCCTGCAACTGCGCGACATGCGAATCACCCTACTCCTTTTCTTCGTGGGGCTCGGCATCTTCAATGCCGTCAGTTCGATGACCGATTCGATCGCGGCAAACGCCGGCGTGCAAGACTCCGACGGTTTGATCGGCGGCCTCATGCTGATCGGTGGAATCCTCGGAGCTTCGACTCTGCCGGTGCTCTCCGACAAGCTTCGCAAGAGGAAGATCTTCCTCGTCATCTGCGTCGCAGGTATGGTCCCGGGGGTGTTCGGGCTCACCTTCGCAGGCAATCTCTCGTCCAATCCCGATACGGTCTACGCGATCAGCCTCGCCGCATCGTTCGTGCTCGGGTTCTTCATCATGAGCGCGGGTCCGCTTGGTTTTCAGTACGCAGCGGAGGTCAGCCACCCTGCGCCCGAATCGACCTCCCAGGGCATGTTGCTTTGGGTCGGCCAGGTCACCGGCATGATCTTCGTTGCGGGGATGAGCATCGACGACAATCGGTATCTGCCGCATTTCATGGTCGCGTTTTCGGTTCTCTCGCTGCTCTCGCTCGGAGTGATTCTGCTCTTGCGCGAATCGCCGATGATCATCACGGAGCAGGACAGGGTCGCCGGCGTGACCCGAGAAGAACTCGTCCGAGACCACGACGCTCACGACTTGTAGCTCAGGAGAGAGCCATGGAACCCGAATGTATTCTCGCGATCGATCTCGGAACGAGCGGCCCCAAGGTCGCGCTCGTCACGACCGAAGGCGAAGTCCTGGCTTCCGAAGTCGAATCGACAGAGCTCTTCCTGAGTGACGGTGGCGGGGCAGAGCAGGATCCGGACGACTGGTGGCGCGCGATCATGACCGCCACCCGGCGGATTACCGATCGGGAGCTCGTGCCGCGCGAGCGCATCATCGCGGTCGCGGTGACCTCGCAATGGGCCGGAACGGTACCCGTCGACGCAGACGGCAACGCGCTCTGCAACGCCATCATTTGGCTGGACTCGCGCGGCGCGAAATATGTGCCCGAAGTGGCGGGCGGGCTCGTGCGGATCCAAGGCTATGGCGCTCTGAAACTCGAAAGCTGGCTTCGGAAGACCGGCGGAGTCCCGAGCTTGGCCGGCAAAGAGCCGGTGGCGCACATTCTCTTCCTTCGGCACGAGAAACCCGAGATCTACGAAGCCGCCTACAAGTTTATGGAGCCCAAGGACTACTTGAACCTGCGGCTCACGAGTAAGTTCTTCGCGACTACGGACTCGATCGCACTCCACTGGGTGACGAACAACCGCGACATCGACAACATCCAATACGACGATCAGCTCCTAGCGCAGACCACCCTGCCCCGGGAGAAGCTGCCGGACCTCAGACGCGCGGTGGACGTGATCGGAACGCTCTCACAAAGAGCGGCGGTCGAGCTCGGCCTCAACGAGGGTACGAAGGTCGTGGGCGGAACGCCCGACGTCCCGGCCGCAGCGGTTGGCTCGGGTGCCGTCGGCGACTTCGAGGGGCATCTCTACGTGGGCACTTCGTCCTGGCTGACCTGCCACGTCCCATTCAAGAAGACCGACATCATCCACAACATGGCGTCGCTCCCATCGGCGCTCCCTGGCCGCTACTTCATCGGGAACGAGCAGGAGACCGCGGGCGCATGTATGACCTGGCTTCGCGACAGCGTGTTCTGCCGTGACGACGCGCTCGACCCGGGCGGCCCGCCCGAAGACGCGATGGAGCGCCTCAATCGAGTCGCGCAGGAAGCCCCGCCAGGGAGCGACAAGGTGATCTTCACTCCGTGGCTCTATGGCGAACACACGCCCGTCGCCGACCCGACACTGCGAGCCGCGTTTTCGAACCTGTCGTTGCGGACGACCCGTGCACACATGGTTCGCGCCGTGATGGAGGGCGTCGCCTACAACACGCGATGGCTGATGGGCGGCGTCGAGTCGTTCATCGATCGGAAGTTCGAGGCGATTCGATTCATCGGCGGCGGGGCGAAGTCCGAGCTTTGGTGTCAGATCTTCGCCGACGTGCTGGACCGCCCCATCGACCGGGTCGCGGACCCGCTCTCGGCGAACGTACGGGGCGCCGCATTCGTGGCCGCGGTGGGGTTGAAGAAGCTCAAAGTCGAGGACATCCCGTCCAGGGTACCGATCGAAAAACGCTACACGCCCAACCGAAACAATCGGCTCATCTACGAGGAGCTCTTCAAGGCGTTCCTCGAGATCCACAAGCACAGCGCCAGGATGTACAGCCGCCTCAACGGTAGCGCGCCCCACGGCTAGCGAATTGGGCGCTCATGCGGTAGTCAGACCGCATGGACCTCAAAGACATCGCGAGCCTGAAGCTCGGTCCTCTCGAGCCTCTCGTGGCCCGCGTCTACCGCTACGCGAAGCGGCTGCCCATGGTAAAGAAGCGCCTCGAAGCGGAGTACGCGCCCATCATGGACGAGCTTCGCAGGTCGGCGAAACCGTACGCGGGGACGGTCGAGAGCTACCCGACGTTGCCCGAGGAAGGGATCGGCCGCGACCACGTGCTCGGCGAGCTTCGGGCGCTTCAGCAACGAGAAGCCGAACGCTGGCAAGATGGATACGTGTCCGGCGCCGTCTACCACGGCGACCCGGAACACATCGAGTTCCTCAACGAGGCGTATGCGATCACGTCGCAGACGAACCCGCTTCACTCGGACCTATGGCCGAGCATCGCGAAGTACGAGGCGGAGATCGTCTCGATGACGGCTCAGATGCTCGGCGCCCGGAAGGCCGTCGACGCCGAGGTGTGCGGCTCAGTCGCGAGTGGAGGCACCGAGGGGATCTTGCTCGCAATGCGGAGCTACCGCGACTGGGCACGAGAGATGAAGGGGATCACCTCACCCGAGCTCATCGTGCCGACAACTGCGCACGCCGCGTTCGACAAGGCAGCGCAGTACTTCGGGATCAAGATCGTGAAGGTTCCCGTTGGCGCGGACTTCCGGGCCGACGTCGCCGCTACCAAGAAGGCGATCAACCGGCACACGATCTGCATCGTCGGCTCGGCGGTCTCGTTCCCGCACGGCGCGATCGACCCGATCGAAGAGCTCTCGGAGCTCGCGCGTAAGCACGGAATCGGTTTTCACACCGACGCGTGCCTCGGCGGCTTCATCCTGCCGTGGGCCGAGCAGCTCGGGTACGACGTCCCTCCGTTCGACTTCCGGCTACCTGGCGTCACGTCGATTTCCGCCGACACACACAAATACGGCTACGCCGCCAAGGGATCGAGCGTCATCCTCTACCGCAGCCACGAGCTGCGGCACTTCCAGTACTACAAGGTCGGCGACTGGCCGGGCGGGCTCTACTTCTCGCCAACGTTCGCCGGCAGCCGTCCCGGTGGCTTGAGCGCGGCGTGCTGGGCGGCGATGGTCTCGATCGGGCGAAGCGGTTACCTCGACGCGAGCCGCCAGATCCTCGAGACGGGGGCTGCAATTCGAGCCGGCGTCGAGTCGATTCCAGAGCTACGGGTGCTCGGCAACCCTCTTTGGGTCATCGCGTTCGCCTCGGACCAACTCGACATCTACCGGGTCCTCGACTTCATGACAAAGCGCAACTGGAACCTCAACGGACTGCACAAGCCGCCGAGCGTCCACCTCGCAGTCACGCTTCGACACACCCAGGATGGAGTCGCCGATCGATTTGTGCAGGATCTCCGGGACGCGGTGGAGCACGTCAAAGCACACCCCGAGCAGGAGGGTGGCATGGCGCCCATCTACGGCATGGCCAGCACAGTGCCAGTTCAGGGCGTCGTGACCGACCTGCTCGAGCGCTACTTGGATGTCCTTTATGAAGTCTGAAGAGGCACTTGCGCTCTGAGGGCTGAGCCCAAGGAAGATTCGCGATGATAGAGCTATACGAGACAAGCGACCCCTTGGTGAGCGCACTGTGGATCGCCGGCGGCTTCGCGGCGCTTTGCTGGGTGCTGTCGTTGATCACCAAGGAGTATTCCTGGGTGGATCGACTCTGGTCGATTACGCCACCGCTGTTCGCAATCCACTTCGCCGCGCGCGCCGGCTTCGACGACGCCCGCCTCAATCTCATGGCCGCACTGACGGTCCTTTGGGGCGTGCGCCTCACCTATAATTTCGCGCGTAAGGGCGGCTACAAGCGGGGCGGCGAAGATTATCGCTGGGAGGAAATCCAGGGGAAGATCGGACCTGGATGGTTTCAGGTACTCAACGCCACGTTCCTGGCCCCGTTTCAGAACTACCTTCTGCTATTCATCGTAGTCCCCTCGTACGCGGCGTACCAGCTCGCAGGAGTCCCGCTCAACGCGCTCGACTATGCCGCCGCCGCCGCCTTCATTCTGTTCTTCGTCGGGGAAAGTGTCGCCGACGAGCAGCAGTGGAGATTCCAAACGGCCAAGTACGCCGCTATCGAGCGCGGCGAGAAGCCGGAGCACGGATTTCTGAAGGGCGGGCTCTTTCGGTACTCGCGGCACCCGAACTTCTTCTGCGAGCAAGCGATGTGGTGGAGCTACTACGTCTTTTCGATCGCGGCGGGCGCTGGCTGGCTCAACTGGACCATCGCCGGCGCGGTCACGCTGACGCTGCTGTTTCAGGGGTCGACCTCACTCACCGAGAAGATCTCGCTCCGCAAGTACCCGGAATACGTTCAGTACCAGAAAACCACGAGCCGCCTCCTGCCTTGGTTTCCTGGATAATACGCGATCCAGTCACTCGCGCAGTGAGAGGTAACTTACGTGTTGTTGCGTTTGCGGGCATCTGCGGATACACGACCCGGAACCGCGGTTGGGCGGGGAGCACCGTCTGTGCCAAGCTTCGTGCGGGCGGGCATTTTAAGGAGAATCAAGGGATGACGAGATTTGGTAAACTTGTGTTGGTTGGTGTGCTTGCTGGCACGCTTGGAT
>JBATLA010000075.1:0-1875 GCA_049669945.1 Polyangiales bacterium
TGCTTCGAGAGGCCTCTCACCTGCCGACGACCGCACCGTGGTTGGCGGTGCGGTGCCTTGCGGGTCGGATTCTGTAGTCATCTCCAGCATGGCATTCGCCGGCAGTTCGGCGAAACACGCCAACCACGGTCAGGTCGTCGCCCTAGCCCCCTAACCAATCACCTCGGCCTTTACTGCCCGTGACGAGCTTGAATGGCCTCTTGGATTTGAGCCTTCACCGCATCCAAGTTGAAGGACGCGCCTTTTTGCATCGGCGGGAACTCGATCGCCGTCTTGGCAAGCTCGGCCACCTGACGCTGCACGAAGACAAAGCGCCAGAACTCTCGTGCGTAGAACTCCATGAACCAGTCGGGCGACCCGACCGCAAAGTTGGGATCGGAATACCGTTCGAACGGATCGCGACGCAGGTTGTGAATCAGGGGCATGTTCAGTCTGACCTTCGCGCCCGGCCAACCGTCGGGCTGGTCGATGAAAGTGTACTTCCAGTCGCCAAGTCGGACAGCGCCGAGGGTCGACTCACCGAAGTACCAGATCTCTTCTCGCGCGCTCGGCCCCTTGCCGGTGAACATGTTGGTTTGATCGTACCCATCGAGATGCACCTTGTACTCGCGGTCTCCCAACTGCTTTCCCGTCTTGAGCTCCTCGACGATGTTGGGGTTCCCCGCCGCCGCGACCAGCGTTGGAAACCAGTCCATGCCGGACATGATGCCGTTCTCCACCCTGCCGGCCGGAATGCGCTCTGGCCAACGCACGATCATCGGCGCCCGAAACCCACCGTCGGTCGTCATACCTTTGGCGCCCTTGAAGGGTGTGTTACCCCCGTCCGGCCAGGTGAAGACCTCGGTCCCGTTGTCGGTGGTCACCGCAATGATCGTGTTCTTGGCGACTCCCATCGCCTCGAGCTTCTTCATGACCGCGCCGACGATGTCGTCGAACTGGGCCATGCCGGCTTCCTGCAGACCGTAGTTGTTTTTGCCCTCGAGCGCTTTGTACTTGGGTGAGAGAAACGTGAAGATGTGCATCCGGGTCGGGTTCAGCCAAACGAAGAACGGCTTACCGTCTTTCTTGGCCCGTTCCATGAAGCTCAAGGTGTGCTTCAGGATCTCGTCGTCCACCGTCTCCATGCGCTTGGGCGGTAGCGGACCCGCATCCTTGATCTTCTGTTTGCCGACCTTGCCCCACCGGGGCTGAACGCGTGGGTCGTCTCTGTCGGTCGCCCACGAGTGCACCATGTTCCGCGGTCCGATCTCGCCGAGCAGCTCCTGGGGATAGCCGGGCCAGTACGGATCGGACATGGCATCGAGGTGATAGAGGTAGCCGAAGAACTCGTCGAAGCCATGAGCCGTCGGCAGGAATTGGTTCAAGTCACCGAGGTGGTTCTTGCCGAACTGGCCCGTTGCATAGCCCATCTCCCTGAGGGCGGTTGCAATCGTCGGAGCCTCGGCAGGCAGGCCCAACGGAGAGCCCGCTTGACCGACGGTAGTCATCCCAGTCCGCATCGGAATCATGCCGGTGATGAAGTTGGCACGGCCGGCCGTACAGCTGGCCTCCGCGTAGTAGTCGGTGAACATCATGCCGTCGCGCGCCAGGCTATCGATGTTCGGTGTCTTACCGCTCATGATGCCGCGGTGGTACGCACCAATGTTGAACCAGCCGATGTCGTCGCCCATGATCACGACGATGTTCGGTTGCTGCGCCTTCTTCGCTTTCTTGGCCGATGCGTGTGAAGGCCCCCATGGCGAGAGCACGAAGCCGACCGCCAGCAGCGAGCAGCAAAGAAGTCGAGTCGTTCTGGTCATCTGAAGGATCTGTCCTGTTCGAGAGTGGGTGTGCGCCTCATGCGGCACGTCGTGGGGGAACCCTAGCAGAAGGGAA
>JBATLA010000076.1:0-3744 GCA_049669945.1 Polyangiales bacterium
ACTCTGATGATCACGCTGCCCGTGTTGTTCTCGACGTCCGGATCGGTTTCCGTGGCGCCGACGCTCATGCTTACCTGAACGTCACCGGCGACATCTGCCGTCAGGACCAGCACGACATCGGTCATCGTCTCATCGGCCGCGATGTCGCCGAGCTCGCATACGAGCAAGCCTTCCGCGCTAGCCTCGCAGGTCCCGAGGTCTGGAGTCGCCGACACGAACGTCGTGCCATCTGGCAGCTCGCTCGTCACCCGCGCGCCTGTCGCACCGTCTGGGCCGTTGTTCGAGATGGTTGCAGTGATAGTCATCTCGTCACCCTCCGTCACGGTGGTCTGTTCGGCGCTGGCCTCGAGTTGAAGGTCTGCGATTCCCAGAATCATGACGTTGGCACTCGCGCTGTTGTTCGTCTCGTCCTCGTCGTCGGGAGAGGTAACCATGGCATCGACGGTTGCCGTTCCAACGCTCTCGGCAGTGGCTTCGATGTTCACCATCGCGATATCATCGAACACCATCGTGCCGATCGCACAGGTGACTGTCCCATCTGCCTGTGCACATGCGCTGGGATCGCCTCCGTTGATGTTGAAGGTCGCTTCGACGATCGTCAGCTCAGCGGAGACGGTGGTCTCCATCTCGACGCTGGTCACCGGATCGATGCCCGTGTTGTGCGCTTCGACGACGATGGGCACGGTTTCACCCCTATCCACCTCGTCCGGCGCGATCATGTTGTTGATGTGCAGGTCGGTGTAGCCGGGGAACAACTCGTACGCGCCGATGTCGCAGACGAAGTTCCCGTCCTCATCACCGTCCGCGGGCCGGATACTGCCGCGCTGATCGTTGTTTGGACAAGCATCGTTGTCGCCCGCATCGATTGCGGGACTGCCCTCGAGCAATGCGTGGGTCAACGTCGGCCCTTCGTTGTCTTCGAGTGGGCCGATGCCGACGTCCGCAACGTCACCCATGTCGCCCGTCCCATCGAGATTGCAAGTGTCGTCGTCCGCCAGGTTGTAACCCAGGGTCTCGATCTTTCTGTTCATGCCGTCGACGCAACCAGACTGGCTGCCAGTGCAACCACAGTTGGCATCGCGGCCGCCTTCCTCGGCTCCGGCAACGTTGCCGGACAGCAATGTGTTGACGATTGTCATCGAGACGTTGCCCGAGTTGAAGACGTTGATGCCCGCACCACCGAATTGCTCGGCGCCAGTTGCCTCATTGTCGACGACTGAGCAGTTCACCAGATTGACCTCGCCATTGGAGTAGACACCGCCGCCAACATCGGCGCCCGTGTTGCCGCTAATGGTGCAGTTGGTCAGGTCGATTGTAACCACGCGACCACTGATGGCGCCGCCACCCACAGCCGTGTTTCCGCTGAAGGTCGTGCTGTTGACGCGCAACGAAGTGGCTGGATTTCCGGTGACGAACATGCCGCCGCCGCCCTCCGCCGCATTGTCCGCAATCGTGCTGCGCTCGATGAGCGACTCGCCCTCATTGTAGATGCCACCGCCGTTCTTGCCCGACGTGTTGCTGGCCACGACGATTTCGTTGGCGGTTATCGGCCCCGCGTTGTAGAGACCGCCGCCGTCGCCATCGGTCGCGTTGTCGGAGATTTGGACGTCGCTCAGCGTCAACGCGTAGCTGCCGCCCGTTTCACCGCCCGGGTCGTCCGGCCTCTGGCTGCCGCCCTCGCCGCCTTCCGAGCTGGGTGCTCCGCCTTCCTTGTTGGGGTCGTTGAGGACCGCTGTCGCTGCAGGCCCCATCGCAATACCAGCGCCCGCGCGCATGCCGCGCCACTCGGTGGGCAGCTCACCCAGGTCTGACGGCGGGCCTTCACCCAAGGATTCAGCGAGCAACTCTCCGTTGCGCGCTGTCAATCCACGGATCTCAGCGAAGATATCCTCTGTCGGATCGTAGACGTGGAAGATCCGGTCCTTGACCGTCGCCGCCTCGTCCCATTGGATCACGGTGAGCGCCGAACCCGCGCCCTCGATGAGGACGGATTCGGTGAGGTCCAGGTCACCTACGCCCGCATCGGGCGCGTTAGTGACGTCTGGCACCTGGTCGGGGCTGCCACCGGGTTCGAACGTCTCGTCCGCGCCCTCGATCGTGAGCACGTAGGTTCCTGCCGGTAGTATGATTGTATCCTGCGTCTGCGTTCCGTCCTCCGCGGTGTTGCCATTGGCAAACATGACGGCTTCCCTCAGACTCGCGCAGGTGACCGGATCCGTGCCCGTACAGTTCGCGTCGGGATCCGGTGACGAAGGCTCGTCCACGCCGGCCACGTTGATCGTCACACCGGGACCAGGAGGAACGGGCTCGTCTGCTAAGGCCGGATGCGCCCACGACAGGCAGAAGCCTGCAGCGAGCATAATCCACCAAAATGAGTTTCCTACGTGCCTAGTCATGACGTACCTCGCGGTTCTCCAAGTTTTATGACGCCGCTCGCGCGGCCCTTAGCTCGTTGCGCCCCGGCATGTCGCCTGCGCCAAAGCCAGAAGCCCAGGACAGCCCAGATGAGAAGTGTGTCGCCGACACCGCCGTCGGCGCTCACGGCACAGCTGCCGCAACCCGAGGTCGTGAGCGAGTCCACTCCGCCGTCAGGCTCCGTTCCGCCATCAGGCACACCGCCATCGGGTTCCGGCTCCACGGGGATTTCGGTCTCGATCGAGATGGCGAAGCGTCCGTTGGTGGTGCTCTCGGTGCTGCCTTCGTTCCACACCGCAAATACGGTCTTTCCGTCCGGGGTGACCCTCAGCTGCGACTCCATCTCGTCGAGTTCGTTGAAATCGGGCGACTCGGATCCTGCGAGGAGTTGGTACGGCTCATACGTCACGCCCTTGTCGGTCGAGCGAGTGATGAAGATATCGAGGTCCTCGCCTGGCCCAACGTGCTCATAGGTGTTGGTTTCTGTGCCCCACGCAATGACGAATGTGCTCGGGTTCCGGCAGTCACTAGGCCGCGTCGTGTCGGCGTCGTTGGGGTCGCCGGCCGGGCAGCCCGGTCCGTTTCCGGGGGTCTTGACGATGCGGGGCTCTCTGACGTTGATTCCGGTCTCGGGTAGACCAAGCCGCGTAGCCACTTCGAAGGTGCTCTCCGAGGTGAGGTCGACTGGCTCGCTCCAAGCGCCGCCGCCGTCGGTCGAACGGCGGATCCAGAACTCGTAGTTCTCGAGGTCCGTGTAGCGGGCCACGGCCCAGTCCGGCGTGTAGCTGTAGCCGAAAACGATGAGCTCACCCGAGATGAAACCACGGTGTGCTCGCGCATCTTCGAAGTCGTTGTCGCCGGTGGCCGCGCCGATGTCGCCGCCGCTCTCCGTATTCGCGCTGAGGTTCAAGCTCGCAGTGTTGGCGAAGGCGCCGGTCGCGATCGGTCCCTCGACACCCGAGATGTAGCAGCCGTCGAGCACGTCGCCGGGATTGACTGCCGTCGGCACATTCACCGCCTGCACGAAATCAGCGGCGGTGAAGCCGGTCGCGGCGCGCGCGACGATGTCCGACGGCCCACCCTCCCCATACTCGCCCTGCTTCCAGAACACGAAGAGCTTCACGCCGGACTCGGGTCCGGGGGTACCCTGACCGAACAGGCGCGCCCGGCGGCCGTTCTCGTCCGGTGAGGAGAGAATGCAGCCCACGCGTGCTGGGTCGGTCGAGTCAGGATAGGGATCTCCATTGGGGCTCAGCAGGCACTCACCGGAGCCGATCTGCGCCGTGGCGTTGGTGAGCGGGATCATGCCGCCACCACCCGCTGTGCCAC
>JBATLA010000077.1:0-1624 GCA_049669945.1 Polyangiales bacterium
GGGTCGGATGTAACTAAACCAAACCAGGCAGGCCGCCCAGCAATTCCCTCACAAGCCTTCCGCCGTGACCCCTACTCCGGCAGCGCCAGCGCCCGATTCACAATCCTCGGCGTGAGGAAGATCAGAAGCTCATTGCGGTCCTCACGGAACCGGCGGCGCTTGAAGAAGACGCCGAGAACCGGGATGTCTCCGAAGAACGGAACCTGGTCGACGTTTCGGCCTGTATTTCGTGTGTAGATGCCACCGATGACCGCCGTGTCACCATCGTCCACGAGAAGCTGCGTGGTCGCCTCTCGCTCGAGGATGGTCGGGTCACCGTTGGCGCCAGTACGACCGAAGTCCGGCTCGTTACGTGTGATCTTCACGTCCATCGCGACCGCGCCGTCACTCGTGACGTGCGGCGTGACGTTGAGCTCGAGCTTGGCCTCCTGGAAGGCGGTGTTCACGCCCTGGGCGCTGACCTGCGAGAACGGGATCAACGTACCCTGGGAAATGGATGCCTCGTTGTTGTCCAAGGTGAGGACACGCGGCGAGCTGATGATGCGTACGGAGCCGGCGGCTTCCGCGGCGCTGAGACGGACGTTCAGGTTCACGGCTCCGCTCAAGCTGCCCATCGTCAAACCGAGTGCGCCACCCGCGCCGTTACCGGTGACCGCCGGAAGGTTGACGGCGAAGTTCGGGTTGTTGACCGTGCCGTTGAAGGGCGAGAGACCGTTGGTCGGCGCGTTGTCGACAGGGACGCCGCCCGCGATTCCGAGGTCAGACGGGAACCGAAGCCCGGTGGGATTTCCGGTCGCGCTGCTCATGACCGCGTTGCCACCCCACTGAATACCGATGTCGCGCGAGTAGGTGCTGCTCGCTTCGACGATGCGCGACTCGATCAGGACCTGCGGGGTCTGCGTGTCGAGGTTCCGCACCAGATCTTCTACGTTGTCGAGATGCCCGACGATGTCGCGCACGATCAGCATGTTGGTCCGCGTATCGACGGAAACCGAGCCGCGCTCCGTGAGAAGCTCACGCACGCGCGGCTGTAGGTCCGTGGCAGTGGCGTAGCTCACCGGCACGAGCCGCGTCTCGAGAGGCGCGAGCTGCTGCTGTTGCTTCTGACGCGCGATGGCTGCCTCTCGCTCTTGCTCCAACTGAGCGAGCGGTGCGACGCGAAGCAAGTTGCCTTGCCGCACCATGCCGAGGGCCTTCGCCTGAAGAATGACATCCAGCGCCTGGTCCCAAGGAACGTCACGCATGCGAATCGTCACGGTGCCCCCGACGTTGTCGGCAGTCACGACGTTCACACCCCCGACCTCTGAGAGGAGTCGAAGAATGTTGTGGATGTCCGCGTCCTTGAAGTCGAGGTCGATGCGGCGCCCCGAGTATTTACGGTTCGAGTTGGGACCGACCTGGGCGGGCATCTTACTCAAGAACCCAGCGACCTCGGGTCCGTCGACCTCCGCGGCATAGTCCTTTTCTCGGGCGATCGTCCGCGTATGAGGCCTCGTCTCGACCGAGGTGGGCGAGAACATCCAGACGATGTGGTCGCCGGACTTGATCGCCGTGCCGGCGGCTCCCTCGGCGCCATGAACCTCGATCACGGCCCGGTCGCCCCGCTGTTCGAGCTCGACGGAGC
>JBATLA010000078.1:0-10739 GCA_049669945.1 Polyangiales bacterium
AGTGTACAGAGTAATGGTCTGCCGCTGAACCTGCGTAAGAAGGATATCTTCTTCGTCGCTTGTTTCTCGTTTTTCGCCTTCTCATCTTTCTTCTCGGACTCGTGGCACGCGCTCGGCCTGCTCGAGGGTGACGGCTTCTGGCCGCGCGCAAACCGCTGGTACGGCGAGTTCGCTCAGGACTACTTCTTCATGGCCGACCATCAGTACGTCCGCGTGAACACCGGCATCTCGGGAATGATCTACGGCCCCTTCTACCTCGTGTTGGTCTACGCCTTCATCAAGGGGAAGAACTGGATCCGGACGCCGGCGCTCATCTACGTCGGCGCAATGCTTCATGGCTGTACCGAGTTTCTCATCTACGAGTACTGGATCGGTCCGCCTCCGGGAAACGCGATCGTCTTCTGGCTGTTCAACGGGCCTTACTGGGTCATTCCATTCATGCTGGGCGTCCGGATGTGGAAGCCGCAGCCCTTCGGCACGGCAACCGCCTAAGCGAGCTACTGGGCGAGCAACGTCGCGACGAAGCCGCCGTTGGGGGGCAATGCGATCGCCAGCGGATCACCTGCGTCGACCCTCATGGTTGAACGCACGAACGAAGTCTGGCTCTCGCCCTGCTCTATCAACGTCATCTCGTATGCGGTGTCCGGCTCGAGGAAGTCGAGGTTGAAGTTGTATTCGACCGACGCCTCGACTGCGTGGATGCCTCCAAGGTACCAATCGGCGCCCTTGCGGCGGGCGAGGATCACGTGGTCGTCGATGCTCCCTCGAACGAGCCGCGTGTCGTCCCAGGTCACGGGCACGGTCGACATGAACTCGCCCACATAGGGGTACGCGGCGAACACCGCTCGATATCCGACCTCGGTGTCGGAGTCGGCACGGTCGGCAAAATGTTGAATCCCCGACTCGAAGACGACCGCGAGAGCAAGCGAGTGGGCGTACGGAAGCCCAACCGTGGAGTAAGCCGCCTCGAAGACCACGGGCGTGTAGTCCATGGACCCGACGAGGTTCCGAAGAAGCACGTGACGCAGGTTGGTCGTCGCATCCGGCGCGCCTTGAACGGCTGCAAACTTGTAGACCTCGGCTCCGTTGACGGCCTCCTGAGTCATCAGATGAGGGTACGTTCGTTGCCAACCGCGACTGACGGTGGCTCCGTGAAAATTCACGAGCAACTCGAAGTCCGCCGCATCCTCGAGGATCCCGATGTACTGAATGATTCGGTCCTGCTTGTCACTATTGAAGAAGTCCACCTTGATGCCCGCGACGCCCCAGCCGGCGATCTTGTCCATCTCGTCGCGCCGATTCGGCTCGATCATGCGATTGAGCGGGGTCTCGAGAGGAGATGGCGTGTGCGGACCACCGGAGTTGTACCAGAGCAGCAACCTCACCCCGACAGCATCGGCCCGGGCAACTAGGGCGCGGACTTCTTCTTCGGCGTTGTCCCACTGATCCCACTTCGCATCGATGAGTACGTAGTCCCAGCCAAACTCCCCGGCGAAGTCGATGTACTCGGATTGGAGCTCCGGGGTGCCCGTTTCTTGGCTAAACCACGACCACGCGGAGCGGCCCGGCGCAATCCAGCTCTCGTCCGCGAGCGCTGACGGAGCGCTGAGGTCGTCGACCAGCGTCGACTCGACCACGGTTGCTAGATCTCCGATCTCGATCGCTCGCCAAGGGGTCATGAACGGAAGCGGTGACTTCGGGAGTACGTCGCCGATCCCCCTGCCTTCTCTGTCGTCGGGAAACCGGATCTCATAGAGGTTGCCTCGGGGTGTCTCGTTCAAGCGCGTGGCGCAGTAGCTTTCGCCGAGATCGGCTTCCGACACGACCACATAGAGACTGCCGCCATCGAGCTCGAAAGCGGTGGGAAAGGCAAAGCCAGTTCGGTCGATGGCTTCTCCAAGCGGAAGGATGATGGGTGGCTGTTGGTATTCACCCGCCGTCGGAACGTATACGAGATCCCCGCCGTCATACGCGCGCGTGACCACGCGCGCGCCACCGGGAATCGCAAAGCCGCTCGACTCGCTCTGCACCTCGGAGACTCCCTCACCCAGCAAGTGATAGCGAAAGGCGACGCCGTCCTCGTGGGCACGGAGGATCAACTCGGCCTCGGCGCCGTTGGCGTCTCGAAGTGGCACGGTGACCTCGCTCCCGAGCACATGACGCTCGCTGCGCTTCCCGGTGAGCATCGTGTACGACTCGTCGATCACCCGGCGACGGCTGCTGAACATCTCGACGCCGGTCGTGAGGTCGTGGGTGCTTGCGGCCAAACCCATCGGGCTCGTCTCGATGACGGTCTCACCGTTCTTCCTGACGATGTAGGTCAGTCGCCCGCCTTCATCCGTCGCCACGTCCAGCTCGAGCTCGCCGCTCGGTGACGCCACGCTGATGTCCTGGACATTCTCTCGACCCCCTGAATCGCAGCCTAGAGTCGCGAGACAAACGAGCCCAAAGGCCAACGCGTGCAGCCGAAAAACCACCATGTGCACCTCTCAGCGAGGGTATGTTCTTTACCCGCAGCGCTTCAACAACTATACGCCCTCTGATGAAGAAGACTCCTCTTGGTTTGTCCTTGCTCGCTGGCTTGGGCGTGGTGATGGCTGCTTGCGGTGACGACGGCGGCAGCAGTGGCAATGACTGCCCGACTGGTCAAGTGACGTGCGATGGCGTGTGCATCGACGCGGTCACAGCGACCTTGGACGGACCCAACGGGGTGCAGGCGGCCGTCTTTAGTCCGAGCTGCACGTTCAGCAACTGCCACGGCACGGAGGGCGCCATGCAGGCTGGCCTCGAGCTCAGCTCAGTTGCGGTCTCGGCAACCAACCTGGTCGACGAAGATTCGACTCAGGTTGCCTCCCGCGTTCGTGTTGCGCCGGGCGACAGCGGCGCGTCGTACCTGATGAACAAGCTCGATGGCGTCGACATGGCGCCCACGACTCAACAAATGCCGATTGGCGGCATGCTCTGTGAGGCGAGGCTCGAAGCCGTTCGGCGCTGGATCAACGACGGCGCACCTCTCGAGTAGCACCCAGAAGGGCTCGATAGTTGCGCGCCCCATAGCCATGGTAGTCTCATGGCTGCCATGGGACGCTCACTCGGCCCGACCGCTCTCCTCTCGCTCGCGCTGTTGCTCGTCGGCGCAAGCGGTTGCGAGCCCGAGCTCGTGGCGCCAAAGGGCGGGTACCTGGTCGTCGACAACGTCTTCAGCCCGGTCCGGATACACACGTCGCGCTTGGAGGGTGCTGGCCGCCTCGAAGCCTTGCTGCCAAGCGGCGTCTGGACCCTGATTCACTTCGAACCGAACGGGGCCTACATCTACGATGAGCGGCTGCCGGCTGAGGCCTGGCATTGCTCGAATCCGGGCGGCACCGAAGGCTGCGTAGCACGCTTGCGAGTGGCGCACGACGCGGGCCCTCTGGGTTTCAATGCCGCGTTTGGCACCGGCATCGTGCACGTCTGCACGGAGAACTACGTCCAGCGCCAAGGCCGCAAGCACTGCGGCTTCCGCGAGTTGGAACGAGCGAGCGGGACGCTCGATGACAACGACGTGTGGCTCCCGGCGGCCAATAGCCTCGCGGCCGAGCAGAACATCGACCCTCTCTACGAAGGGACGTTCGTGTGGCGGGGCGACCCGTGGAACCGGCTCATCTGGGGCACCCACGAGTTCAAGCACCCGAATGCTGATTCCCCGCCGACCGGGGCCGCCGCCGAGGAGCTGTCGGGGACGTTCTTCGACCATGCCTGGGATCCGGACGCGCCCGAGGTCAGCGTCGGCCTCGGCGTCCCGGGCAACCCCGAGTGGAAAGCGTACAGCATGGATACCGGCGCATGCTCGTTCTTCATTCCTTGGGAATGGACGAACCGCCTAGAGGGCGCCTACTACACGGCAGGCCTCGGAGCATCGCTCGAAGAGCGCGGCCTTGCCGAGCGCTTCATCGACGAGATGGTCGATAGCAGCGAGCCACGTTGGCAGACGGAGGTCAACGCGCTCCTCTGGATCGACGCAACCGCAGGCATCATCCCGAACGAGTCTGCGAGCCCCGAGTTCCACTACCGGCTCTCGGGGGACACGGGCGAGCCGCAGGTTTGCTTCAAGCAGTACTTTCACGCGAGCAGCGACCTCTCTGCGATCCCCGACCACTGGTACCGTTTCGACCAAGCGATCGGCGCTTTCTTCCTCGAGTTGCTGCCGTTCATCGGGGATTGCGGCTACAAGAACGTGTCCTTTCGGTACTGCGGCACGGCCAAGGTGGACAATGGCGTCGGTACGTTCGAGATCGACCAATCCTCCGTCCAGATCGCGCATCAGGGCTACCCCTGGGGGAAGGTGATCTGCAACAACCAGTTCGTCCCCCAGTTCATCGACGGCGTACGAGCGACGTTTGCTCCAGGGGGTGAAGGCGCAACACAGATCGACGCCGGCATCGCGCAACTGGTGGAGGCCCTTGGCGAGACGCTCGGGCTCGAGGTCCGTAGGATGGAGCTCTCACCCCGAGGCATCTATCTGATCACCGCCGAGACCACGCTCGACCCGCAGTACGGCATGGGCGACTGCCGTCCGGACCTCGACCGGGAGCCAACGCTTCCGAGCGCGGAGCGTCCGACCGAGACCGAGATCGAGTATCGAACCCGCGGCGTCACACGGTTCTAAGAGCGGCCTAGAACTCGCCCAAGGCGTCGCGCGCGGCGTCCACGTAGACGGCGTACGGATCTCCGGCATCGAGTGCCACAACAGCGGCGTCAAGCGATTCCAAAGCCGAGGCAACGGCCGACACCAAGTCGCCCATGCCCGCGTCGATCGCCACCGTTTGGGTCGCATCGAGTTGCACGATCGCGCGGCGCAACGAACCTCGCTCGCTGATGCCGTTCGGTGTGGCCGATTCGGAACGGTTGAGCAGATCGCGGGCTTGAGCGACGCCGGCCTCGGCGCGCGTTTGTGGAGTTAGCTCGGGGACGGCCTCCGGCACGTACCGGCTCATGCCATTCAAGGTCCCTTGGTACACCACGCCATCGGGGCCGACGGTCGTTGCGGCGTAGACCGAGTTCTCACAGGAGTCGGGCACCACGTCGAGGACATCGGCGACACCGGGAAGAACGCCGGCGATTCCACTGCTGTCGCCGGGGCAAGTCCCCGGGCCTGCCGGCGCCCACAGCCGAGATTCACCGCTTGCGAAGTCGAGGCCCTCTAGCCCCCACTGACCGTCGCGCTGACCCGCGCCATAAACGAGGCCCGCTGCCTCGCTAATGCTGGGGATTCCATTGGGCACGCTGACGTCGGGGTTGGCCCAAACCGTGGTGCAGGTGCGCGTCTCTGGATCCCAATCGATGCGCTCGAGACCAAATGGCGCCTTGTCGGGGATGCCTCCCTCCAGCGCGGACACCAGGTTCTGCGCGACCGCACCCAAGTTGCCGATCGAGGGCGGATTGATCGTCGGGTTGGTCAGGAGGTCGTTTACCACCACGGCGGCGTAGCCGCGCACGGCGACGGACTGCTCCGAGATTGCCTCCGGGGCGCCAGTCCCGAAGTCGACCGGCACCTCACACGCGATTCGGGGATCCTTTCCGGGCGCGATGGGTTCCCAGTCTTCCGGGATCTCGTCTCGCCAAAAGAGAACGAGGTTCATGAGGGCTTGGCCGTCGGTAATGACGACGAAACGATCGTCATCGGCTTTCGTGCCCATCAAGCTCGGGGTCGACCCAGAGCCCGGGCCCAGTCGAATGGGGCTCGGGACTTCCTCCGCGACCTCGTACTCGGCTCGCCACGCGCGACTGAGCGCGCTGCCGTCCCAATCGAAACGGTACATGGCCGCGCTCGTCAAGACGTAGATGCCGCCATCCTCATCGGCGGCCACGCTGTTCGACACGATCTCTAGATCAGCGGGGTCGGCCGCCGCACAGCCTTCATTGGCGGAGATGACGGGGACGCTGCCGAGGTTGTCCGGCTCGGCATCGGGCGAGATCACGAAGAGGTTGCCGAGCTCGGTGACGAAGGCAAGCTGCCCGTCATACGTGAGGGACATCCCCGCAATGACGTCGTCGTCATTGCAGAACAACTCGTCCGGCATGAAGATGCGCTTCTTCAGCTCGGCTGGCGACGCTCGATCGCCCTCGATGCTGTCGCCAAATATCGACACGAACCTCGTGCGTCCCACAATGAATCGATTCTTCGAGTCGACGGCGTTGTAGGCGCCGCTGAGCCCGAGAGTGAACGTAGGGGGCGTCTCCTCGCGCTCGGTCGGGACGTACCAGTCGATGATCTCGAACGTGCCGTGGTCGACCTTGAGAATCGCGGCATCGAGCCCCGGCACGGTCGACCAGATCGCCCGGCCGCCATCGGCGTACGGGCTGCTGAACGAGGCGACCACGGGAATGCCTGCCCCCGGAAGCGCCAGATGCTCGCTCCTCGTGGTTGCAGCGTCGGTGGGCCCAGCAAAGGCAGAAGACCCCTGTGCGTAGCTGCTCCGATGGGACGCTGGCCAGGTCGCGTCCGAGAACGCGGTGCTGCAGAGCGGCTCGTTGGGCGCGAGGGGCGTCTTGCAGAGATCGGATACGTCCGTCGTCGTCGTGTACCCGCTTGGGGTGCTGTCGTTGCTCGAGCTGCACCCGGCGAGGGCGATGAGGGCTCCAACGAGAAGTGAGACTAGGATAGTGAGTCGGCTAAGCATTATTGGGCTCTTGTAGCAGGAGATGCGCAGCGCCCAAACGGCGTTATGATCGACGCATGTCCGCCTTCGACGCTCTAGCCAAAGCCCGCTACGTAAATCTCGAAACATTCCGAAAGAATGGAACCGGCGTGCAGACCCCGGTGTGGGGTGCCCCCGACGGGGACGAAATCATCATCTTCACCAATGGTGACTCGTACAAGGTGAAGCGCCTGCGCAGGAACACGGCAGTGCGGATCGCCGAGTGCGGCGTGCGGGGTGCGCTCAAGGGGCCTTGGCACGACGGGAACGCGCGCTTCGTCGAAGACGAGGCGGGCAAAGAGTCTGCGATCCGCGCTCTTCGCAAGAAGTACGGATGGCAAATGGTTCTGGCGGACTGGGGTGGTCAGATCCGTGGTTCGAAGAAAAACTGGAAGATCATCGCCGTCCGTTTGGCTAGCTAACGCCTTCGGACGAGTACGCCGACGAAGGGCGACAGCCACCACCCGGATTGGTTGAAGAAGTTCCCCTTGCCGGTGAACGAGTACTGGAACCCGACATCGATGTGGACGCCACTCTCTTTGATGTTGAAGGCGACCCCCGCCTTGCCGGTGAACCCTGGCGTGAAGCGGTACACCGAGTACTGGGCACAGTACCAGTAGCCGCAACCGACTGCGGTCTCTGCGAAGTTCCAGAAGTTCATATCGAACGAACCGCTGAGGTAGGGGAGCACGAGCTTGAGGTCAGGAACTTGGAAGCGGACCTCTGGAAGCGAGAGATAGATGCGAGTCAGGGGGCGTCGGCCCGAAAGCGCTACACCATTGACCACCTCCCCGTTTAGATCGACGGGGGTCCACTGAAGACCGGCATCTCCGCCGACGATGAACCAGCCAAAGTCAGCGCCGCCAAAGAAGTTGATGTTGGCGCCGGGGCGCACCACTTCCCTCGGCACGTCCAGGACAATCGGCACACCTATGCTGAGTCCCCATGTAAAACCGACCTCGAGCGGCTTCTTGCCGCCGGGCTCCTGCACGGGTGGAGGCGTGACGGAGACCATCGACTCAGCTGGTGGGGGCGGCGTGTAGGTTTCTGTCGTCGAGGTGCCGTACTGGGCAGAAGCCATCGAAGCCGGGGCGCAAAGCGCGAGCGCCAGTGACGCGAATATCCAATCCAGTCTCTTCATCACAACCTCCCTGGAACGCCCGAACTCTACAGCGCCAGAAGACCACGTTCAATGTTCTGAGCCGCCTTGAGGAGTCACCCAAGTTCGACTAGCACTGGCCCTCCATCTTCTTGGAAGGCCGTTTCCTCGGCCGGGCAGCAGTTTTTTTCAAGGATTCATCATGCAGGCGACCACAGGGCGGCTTCGGCCAGCTGCAACTTTTGCGCTCATCTTCACGCTCAGCTCGGCCTTCGCGCTGGCAGCATTTGGACAAGACGAGCAGGCGCAAGAAAAGAAGTCGATTGCCGCGCAGACTCGGGAGCTCGTCACCGACTTGGAGTCGCGCGGGGCCGAGCTGGAAGAGCTTCAGAAACAGATCGAAAAGAACCCGGACCCCGGGGCGGCGGCGATGTTCGAAAAAGAGTTGTCGGAGCGCCGCGCGAAGTATCGACGCGACGTGGCGAGTCTCGTCGAGCTGGTGTTGGGCGGCGAGGATGGGGGCGCCGAGGTCGCCCAAGGGCGCTCGACGGCCACCCGAATTCTGGAGTCCGATACGCCAAAGTTGAAGGAGAAGCTAACCGAGCAGGGCAAGAAGCTGATGGCGCTCGTCGAGACCGCGATAGATGGCACGGAAGAGGACGCCGCACAGGCCCGCACGGAATTCATCGCGCTGGTCCCGGCTTCCACGCGTCTATTGAAGTACCTCGAGACGAACATCAGCCTCAGGCAACAGCTCGGTTTGAATGTCGAAGCAGATGTCCCGTACCTCACCAAGCGGCTTCAGGATCGTTCGAACGTCGTCGCCGCCCTGCTGTCGAACACCAAGACTCAGGTCGATGACATCGCTTCCCGTCCCGGGGTCGATCAGGACCCCGACGCTCAAGCGAAGCTGCAAAGCCTGCGCAAGCAACGCGATGCACTGGCCGAGGCCCAGCGAGCGAACGTCGATCTGATGGACAAGTACGGTCTCGAAACGGCGGACCTTCGAAGGGGAATCATCAGCGCGACAGGCAAGCTCTCGCAAGACATTCTCAACAAGGACGTCGCGGCGGGCCTGCTCGAGTCCTCGATTGCCGACGGCGCGGACTGGCTCCGAACGAATGGCGCGAACCTCGTGTTCCAGTTCGTCTCGTTTCTCCTCATCCTGATCGCGTTCTGGATCGTAGCGCGGATCGCAAAAGGCGGGGTTCGCAGAGGCCTCGAACGATCCAAGCTGGACATCTCGAGTCTAGCCAAGGACTTCTTCATCAAGATGACGGGGCGAACCGTCATGCTGCTCGGGCTGATCATCGCGATCGCTCAACTCGGAGTCGAGGTTGCGCCGCTTCTCGCCGGCCTCGGCATCGCCGGTTTCGTGATCGGCTTCGCGCTACAGGACACCCTGTCGAACTTCGCTTCCGGCTTGATGATCTTGATCTACCGACCATTCGATATCGGCGATGCGGTCGAAGCGGGCGGTGTTACCGGCAAGGTCGACCAAATGAACTTGGTGTCCACGATGATTCTCACCTTCGACAACCAGTTGATGATCGTGCCGAACAAGCAGGTCTGGGGCGGCATCATTCGGAACATCACGTCGCAGGACACCCGGCGAGTCGACCTCACCTTCGGGATTGGATACGCCGACGACATTCCGAAAGCCGAGAAGTTGCTCACCGACATCATCACGAGTCACGAGAAGGTGCTCAAGGACCCGGAGCCGGTCGTGCGTCTACACACGCTTGGGGATTCGTCGGTCGACTTCGTCGTCCGCCCCTGGGCCAGGACCGCGGACTACTGGGACGTCTACTGGGATGTCACGCGCGAGGTGAAGCGACGCTTCGACGAGGAAGGGATCTCGATTCCGTTCCCGCAACGCGACGTGCACATTTATCACGAGAAAGTCGAGGGCGGAGCGGATGGCGACGACGCCAAGCAGCGCTCCAACACCGCTGCCTCGGCGCAAACGCCCGTGCCGGGCGAACAAGAGGACGACGTCTAGCGCTCCTGCGAAGCCCGCCGCCGCTGCCACTCTCCGATCTTGAGGAGCGGTCGAAACATCTTCAAGGTAGCTTCCGGAAACGGCCGCAGGACGTGCGCGAGCGCGCCTTGGGAACGCGGTACGGTGACGGCGAGTCTCGGCCTGTCGACGAGATCGCAGACGACACCCGCCACTTCTGGCTGGGTCAGCAGTCTCGTGTTCACGAACGCGGCGTCGGCGCCGGGTACGTCCTGAATGTCGCGGATCATGTCGGTGTCGATCGCGTGCGGGCAGACCGCGCTGACGCGAATCGGGAGCCCTGCACGGTCCAAGTCGCCCGCCAGGGAAATGCTGAACCCGAGAACGGCGTGTTTGCTGGCACCGTACACGGCAAGCCCCGGCGCCGGTGTCAGCGCGGAGATCGACGCGATGTTGATGAGCTGACCTCCACTGGCGCGCATGGCTTCGACTGCGGCGCGCGAGCCGAACATCACGCCGAGGACGTTCACCTCGACCGTCTGTCGAACCTGCTCATCGCTGTGCTCCCACGCAGTTCCAGTGTAAAGCACGCCCGCATTGTTCACCCAGAGCTCGAGGGATCCCCGCTCGTTCGCCGCACGGGCCACGGCATGATGGGACCCGGGGTCGCGCACGTCTTGGCCCATCGACCAGGCCCCACCACCGATTGCGGCAGCCGTCTCTTGGGCAGACTCCGCGTCGATGTCGGTGACCAAGAGCGTGAACCCTTTGAGTGCTAGCCCTTTCGCGATTTCACGACCCAGGCCTTTACCGGCGCCCGTAACGACTGCGATCTTCATGGTGGGTTCTTGCGGGCATCAGACCGAACCGGCAAGCCCAGCGTCAGCGTCAGCGTCAGCGTCAGCGTCAGCGTCAGCGTCAGCGTCAGCGTCAGCGTCAGCGTCAGCGTCAGCGTCAGCGAGAGCATGGACACCGTGGCCCGGGCCGTCTAGCATCGCGC
>JBATLA010000079.1:0-1629 GCA_049669945.1 Polyangiales bacterium
CTCCGGGTCAAAGAGAGCGATCGCATCGCCACCATGGCGCACGTGCTCCGGGCGTTCGGCGTGCCGTGCGAGGAGCTGCCCGACGGTATGATCGTCACCGGAGGCGCCACACTCCGCGCCGCACAAATCGACAGCAAGGGCGACCACCGCATCGCCATGTCCGCGACCTTGCTCGGGCTCCGGGCCGAAGGCGAGTCCATCATCGACGGGGCGGAGGCAGTCGACACCAGCTTTCCCGGCTTCGTCGCACTCATGCGATCGCTCGGGGCCGACATCACGGAGGAGATTCGATGACCCGTCCACGCCCCGTCATCGCGATCGACGGACCTGCCGGCGTCGGCAAGAGCACCACCTCCCGAGAGCTTGCTCGCCGGCTCGGCTATACCTTGGTCGACACCGGCGCACTCTACCGCGGTGTTGCGCTGGCGGCCCGCGAGCGGGGCATCTCCTGGGACGACGAGGCCGCCGTCGCCGCGATCTGCCCTGAGATCGAGATTGGGTTCGTGTCGCAAGAGGATGGAACTCCTCGGCTTTTGCTAGATGGCGCCGATCGCGGCGATGACATCCGAACACCCGAAATGTCGTCTGGCGCCAGCCAAGTCAGCGCATACCCCGGGGTGCGGCGAGCACTCCTTGGCATCCAGCGGGCCCTCGGGGCCGAGGGCGGGGTCGTCCTCGAAGGACGGGACATCGGCACCGTCGTCTTTCCCGATGCCGAGGTGAAATTGTTCCTGACCGCCTCCGCTGAAGAGCGGGCCAGCCGGCGGGTCAAAGACCTGGAATCACGCGGTATCGCGGTGGATCAGGACGAGCTGCTCGCACAAATCCGAGCGCGCGACGAGGCCGATTCCACCCGGGCCATCGCTCCCCTCAGGCCCGCGGAGGACGCCGTCATCCTCGACAGCACCAGCCTCGACATGGAAGCGGTCGTCCAACATGTGCTCGAGCTGGTCGAATCTTGTGCCGGCCCTGCAATTGACACCCCTTAACTCCCCTGCTACCCACGACATCCCCTGCGTTTCCGGGGGCCTTCGGAACTACGGCCACGTGTGCCGGGAAGCTCTGAGAAGCTCCGGGAAGCAGTGATTTATCCATGACAGAAACCACACAAATCCAAAACCCCAATCCCGAGAGCTTCGCAGCCCTTTTCGAAGCCTCGGCAACACAAACAGACAAACTCAGTGAAGGCGACATCGTCTCCGGCACGATCCTGAAAGTCAGCAAAGACTCCGTCGTCGTTGACATCGGCTACAAGTCCGAAGGGGTCATCTCGCTTCACGAGTTCATCAACGCCGAAGGAAACATCTCGGCGACCCCAGGCGAGACCGTCGACGTCCTGATCGAGAGCAAGGAGAACGAGGACGGCCTCGTGACCCTCTCGAAAGAGAAGGCCGACAAGCTCAAAGTCTGGGATGAGATCAGCGCCGCGTGCGAACGCGACGAGCTGATCGAAGGCACGATCACGCAGCGCGTGAAGGGCGGCCTCGCGGTCACCATCCGCGGCGGCGTCAAAGCGTTCCTTCCCGGCTCGCAGGTCGATCTCCGGCCCGTCCGTAACCTCGACCGCCTGCTCGGCCAGACCTTCCAGTTCAAGGTCATCAAGTTCAACAAGAAGCGCGGCAACATCGT
>JBATLA010000080.1:0-4192 GCA_049669945.1 Polyangiales bacterium
GAAGGTAACCATCGGGAAGGACTGAGCTTCGAGCGATCTCCAGGGTCTTGATTGATCCTTGCGAGAATGTGGACTGCACAAAGCCAGATTCATCCCCAGGCACATTCCCCAGGTTGATCTCAGCCCAAGCACAGGCGCTGGTATACACCAAAAGCGAGCGGGAGGCTCGGCATGCCCGAGCCCCTCGCACAACCCCCATCGAGGCGTAAATACGCCCTTCGCATCAGATACCGAGCTTACGCTCGATGGCATCCACTGCACCGAGGACGCGCTCGTCTTGCGCCTCGACCAGGCCGCCGATCTTCCGGACGGCACTCATGACCGTCGTATGGTCCTTGCCGCCAAAGCGCTCGCCAAGCTCGGGATAGCTGGTCCCGAGGCGCTGTCGGCAAATGAACATCGCAATCATGCGGGGGAAGCTCACTGCGCGGTGGCGCCTCCGCGACTTCATGTCCGCGAGACGGATTCCGAAGTAGCCGCAGACGATGCGCTGGATGTCTTCGACGCTCATCTCGGTGTCCTGATTCGGGGCCACCGCCCGAAGCGTCTCTTTGGCGAGCTCGAGGTCGATGGGGAGCCCCAGAAGCTCGGCCTTCACCGCGATTCGAAGGAGCGTCCCTTCGAGCTCGCGCACATTGCTGCGGACGGCCTGAGCCAAGTAGAGGGCAACCTCGCTTGGAAGCTCGATGCTTTCGCTCTCCGCCTTCTTCTGAAGGATGGCGATGCGCGTATCGAGCTCCGGCGCCTGAACGTCTGCCACCATCCCCGATTGAAAGCGGCTGATCAAACGCTCCTGCATCTCCGAGATCTGCTGAGGGTAAACGTCTGAAGTGACGACGATCTGCTTGTCCGAGTGGTACAGCGCGTTGAACGTATGGAAGAACTCTTCCTGCGTCTGCTCGCGGCCGGCGAGGAACTGGATGTCATCCATCAGCAAGACGTCGCACTGAGAACGGTACCGGTTGCGGAATGAATTGATCTCGTGGTTCTGCAAGGACCAGATGAACTCGTTCGTGAACCGCTCTGCCGACAGATAGAGAATTCGAGCGCGGGGATTGCGCTGCAGGATGGCGTGCCCAATCGCATTGACCAGATGGGTCTTGCCGAGACCGACCCCGCCATAGATGAAGAGGGGGTTGTAGCGGCGACCCGGGTCGGAGCCGCACGCCACGCTGGCCGCGTGAGCGAGCTGGTTTGCAGGGCCTACGACGAAGTTCTTGAAGCGGTACTTGGGGTTGAGATCGGCGTTCTCGGGTGCACGAGGGGTTGCGCGTGGCGCGCGAGGCGCCGGCGGCGGAGTGGACTCGCGGGCAGCTTGGGCCTTCTCGCGCAGCGTCTCGTCGAGCTCCCAGCGAACCTTCGTTGGCACGGGCGTGTCTCCGGCTTCGCTCTTCAGCGTCTCGAGGATCAGGTCGAGGTAGTGTGCGGAAATCCACTCCGCAAAGAACTGATTGGGGATCCGGAGCACAACGGAGTCGCTCTCGATGCCGCCAAACTGAACCGGCTCCAGCCAGGTCTCGAAGTTCTCTTCCGAGAGGTTCGTCTTGAGGCGGTCCAGAGCTTGTTCCCACAGTCGTTCCATCGTCACTAGACCCCCAAAAAAGGCGCAATTCCGCGTCTACGTCCCCAGGCTATCCACAGTTCCCCGGAACGAGCGATCCTCAACTTTATCCACCAACTTACGTCGACGCGGCGACCGCCAACTGGTGTCTTCTTAGTGAAGGGCGCCGAAGCTAGCAGCGAGTTTCAAAGCCGTCTACGGGGATCACGAAACTAATTTCTAACCGCTTGTGATCGTAAAAGATTCGAACGCAGTTTTTTTGACAAGCATGTGCGCTCATTTACGAGTTGTTCTATTGCTGTTGACAAGCTGTTGCAATCATTCCGAATTACGACTTGTTATCGTTCGCGCAACATTGCACTCACTTTCCCGCACAAGTTGTCCACGCAGATCGCTACAGTTTACGTAGCTGAATCGTTCGGCAACGATGCAGCTTGCGAAACTCTTCCACAACTTATCCACCAACGACCAACGAGTTTTTCACAAACTCATCGACCTGTCCCCACTGCGAGTACAGCCAGTGAAGGCACTCTTCGCGTCCTCGAGGAATGTCGTTTGCACTCACACGCCAGAGCTTCACCCGGACTGAGGAGCCGACGACTGCACCATTGAGCAAGCTCGAGATCTTGGCGAAGGTTTCGAGACCGGTGTGCGCGACAAACACACAGTCGGCGTTGGGAAGTGCGTTAAAGAGTGCGAGCACACCGCCGGGCTTGGGGGGCAACACATGCGTCAGCGCGTTCGCCACCTCGATCATCGGTGAGCCTTCCGAAGCCAAGCGCGCAAGCGCACGCTCCCGCTTTTCGGCTGAAAACCGCGTCCCTTCTGGGAAGATCAGTACCCCGTCGGTCCCCAAGCCCTCGACCAGCTGACGCACCCCTTCAAGCTCGGCAGCCCTGTTTCCGGTGCGGTCGACGAAGTAGTTGGGAAGCGCGTTCCCCACGATGTCGATGCAAGGGTCGAACAAGAGCTCTTGCTTCAGAACGTACCGAACGTGAAACCGATGAGGCCGCTGGACGTACGTACACGGCAACAGCGTGTCGAGAATGCTTGCGTGGCGAATCAACAGGATCGAAGGCCCTGGGACTGCGAGCTCGGCCCCATCGACTTCGATCCTGAGACGCAGTGCCCGTTGCGCAACGCGCAGGTTGACGCTCGCCCACCATCCTTGGAGGCGATAAAGAGCGTCGTCGCGTTCAGAGCCTGCCCGTCGCGTGATGAAGAGCCCTGCTACGAGCAATAGAGCTATCAACTCGAAGCCAAAGTAGAACCAGGCGAACGCGAACAGGCGCAAGACGATGAAGGAACGTCGGCGTACTGCGCCGACGAGTAGCCCAGAGACGAACCATGCAGGAGCGAGCGCGGTGAGCAGTAACCACGCCGACCCGTAGATCGAGATTGTCGCCGCGCGGCGCCGAATCCGCCCTGCCTTTGCGGGCTTCACCTTCATGTAGCGAGGATACCCTCGAGTGCCCTCAGGAGCGCATCCCGCTCTTCCTGGGTTTCTCGGGTTCCCCTGCCACGATGGGTCGGGCGCGGCCTCCGATCGTGCCAAAACCGGCCTGTCGTGCCGCCCGCTTCCTCCGAAGCGCACAACCAAACGATCGTGTCGGCCCCTTGTTCGGGAGTTCTGAGCAGGGGCTTGGTCAGCTTGTAAAACCGCGGAAGCGATTCGGAAACGCCGGGGGTAGCGGCCCAACCTGGATGCATCGAATGAACGACGATGCCCCGATCCGCGAAACGCTCTGCCCAGAGCTCCGTCAAGATGACCTGCGCCCGCTTGGTTCGCGCGTAGGCCACCGCACCGTCGTACCGCCCGGTTTCCATCTGCAGGTCGTCGACTCGGATGCGCTGGGTATACATTCCGCCCGACGAGACGTTGATGATGCGGGCGGGCGCTTCGAGCTTGTCCACCAGGAGATTCGTCAGCAGGAAATGCCCGAGCAGGTTGGTCGCGAAGGTTCGTTCGAAGCCCTCTTCCGTCGTTTTCCGTTCTGGGAGGAGGACCCCTGCGTTGTTCACCAGTAGATGAATGGGTCCCTCGATTCGGCCCCCGAGCGCGCGAACCTCGCTCATCAGGCTCAGGTCGGCGATCTCCATTCGGACGTGTGGATTGCCGGTCTCGCGCTGGATCTGTCCACAAACGCTGGCCGTCTTCTCAGGGTTGCGGCCGACGACGATGGTGGTTGCTCCGAGCCGTGCGAGCTCCGTCGCGGTCGCCTTGCCCAAGCCGCTCGTCGCCCCCGTCACGATGGCGACTCGTCCGGTCAGATCCGCATCGATGGGCGGGTGAGGTCGCCAGCGGTAACCCAGTGCGGTGTAACCGACAACGGATTTGTCCAGTAGCGTGTCCAGCATCCCAGTCATCTAGGGCGGAGCCGACAATTTGGAAGGGTGATCCATCACTGTTAGCTTCCCGCAGGGCATCACCCATGGGGGCAAAACAAGCGTTTTTGGGGGCGGCACTCGCCGGTCTGTTGACCGTCTTGTGCCCATGGCAATTTGCCTCGGCCCAGCTCGAAGCGCCATCGGGCGTCACTGGCTTCGGCGATCCGTCGAAGATACCCAGCGAAGACACACTCGAGACGACCTATGGGCTCGCGATGGGCTCGGGCGCTCGCGCCGGCGCCG
>JBATLA010000081.1:0-2217 GCA_049669945.1 Polyangiales bacterium
GCCTTCGGGCGCCCTGGGCTCTCGCTGGTCGTTGGGTGGGTGGTCCTCTGCTCGGGTATCCTCTCCCTCGCTACGGTTTCGGTGGCGTTCGGCGGCTACATGAGCGGTCTGGTGCCAGGGCTGCCACCCTCCGTCGCCGTCATCGGCATCCTGTTCCTGCTCGCGGCGATCAATTTCCGCGGTATGCGTGAATCGTCCACGACGAACATCATCGCAACGATGATCGAGCTCACAGGCCTCCTGATCGTGATTGTTGCCGGCGCGCTTCTTCTCGCGAGGTCTGAAGAGCACAGCATCGCGGCCACGATTCAGGCAGGCACTGGAGTCGGATGGACCGGCATCGCACGGGGCGCCGCGCTCGGCTTCTTCGCTTTCATCGGGTTCGAAGACATGGTCAACGTGGCCGAAGAGGTGAAGGACCCCGAGCGCAACATGCCGCGTGCGATCCTCACTGCGCTCGTCGTAACCGGAATCGTGTACTTGGTGGTCGTCATTATCGCGACCAGTGTCCTTCGGCCCGAAACGCTCGGCGCCTCGGATGCGCCACTCCTCGCCGTCGTACAGCGCGCGACCGACGCGGTTCCCGGGGGGCTTTTCTCGTTGATCGCGCTTTTCGCCGTAGCCAACACGGGCCTTCTGAACTTCATCATGGGCTCACGGCTGATTTACGGGATGTCACGCCAGGGCCTTTTGCCAGAGCGCCTGGGCCAGATACACCCGGGACGCCGCACCCCGCACTGGGCGATCCTCATGGTGCTCTGCGTTGCGCTCGTACTCGCCCTCTCCGGCACCCTCACATATCTGGCGGGAACGACCAGCCTCCTGCTGCTGATCGTGTTCTTCACTATTCACGTGTCGCTTGCCGTGATCAAGCACCGCACGGAGGGTCCGATGCGCACTTTTTGCGCGCCGCGGATGGTTCCATTCCTCGGGGCCCTCAGCTGCATCGCTCTGATGCCGTTCGTCCCCCGAGGCTCGCTCCTGACGGCGATGATCATCCTCGGCTTGGGCGCGGCTCTCGTGGCGCTACAGCATCGAGATCGGGCGCCTCGCCAGCACGACCGCTAGTCGTCTTGGTGCTCGGGCGGCGGCGGCGGGCGCGAGTGCGGCATCGAAGGCCGAAACTCGGCTTGTCGTAGGTCGATAAACACGATGACCAGGAACAATCCGAATGATAGCGTGCCAATACCTTGTCCGACCGACATCGCTGCCATTATGGGAATCCATCCCTGGTCGAAAAGCGACCAGCTCATCAGCGCGAGGGCGATGAGCCCGAGCACGCAGGCGTAGACCATCAGCTTCGATCGCGACGCCGTGTCGAGGAAGTTCATCCACCTTTCTTTCGGGCTCATGTTCCCTCCGCCGCCTGGTCATGGTCGCCGGGTTCATGCTCGCCATGCTCGTCCGTATGGCCCTCCGCGTCCGATGGAGTTTCTTCCTCGTGTTTGCTAAAAGGATGCGCGTCCCAATGACAGCCGGCGCTCACACAGCTCGTCTTGCCGGAGCGCAAGTCCTCGAGAAGCCCGATGTGGTCCTGCGCGCTGTTCCAGATGCTCCCGGTGGTGCTGTGACACTGCATGCAGTTCTCGTTCTTGAACGGCCGCGCGATGTGGATCTTGTCGAGAACCTCTTCGTCGTCGTAGAACATCCACTCGCTGAGAAACTCGTAGACGTGGCCCATGCCGCCGATCTTCGTCATGGCGTAGCCGAACATCCCGTAGTCCTTGTGGCAGTAGTAGCAGCTGCTTCCGCCGAACTTGTGCGAGCGCGTATGGATAGCAGCGAGGGACTCGCTCTCGGGATTGTTCGCGTCCTCGATCCACATGTCCATCGTGTGGCAGCTTCCACAGAACCCCTGGCGTTCGGTCGCGGCAAGGCCTTCCATGTTGCCGATCATCGCGACCATGATGGGGAGCACGCCGACGCCCAGCATCATCACCGACTTACCTGCGGCATCGAGCGGCGGCCGACGCCACAGGTAGTAGATCATGATGCCAGCTGCGACGAGGGCACAGGCGAAAGCGATCCAGGACAACGGCGATACATGCATGAGACGCTTCATGAACATGGTCCAGGATGGGGGCGTAGTGCAAGTAGGAAGATCGCTCGCACGCGCCGATGGGCCCTCGGATTTGCCGCCGCGCTCGCGCTGTGGTTCGGTGCCCCGCTCGCACCGGCCTCTGCACAACCGCACAGCGTCGGCGCGGAGCTCTGGGG
>JBATLA010000082.1:0-3563 GCA_049669945.1 Polyangiales bacterium
TAGGTGCCGAGCGCGATTTGCCGCCGGAGCGCGCTTCGGAATGTCCGCTTGAAATGTCGCAGCGAGTTGGGGCCGACGTTTCGGACACCGACGTAGCGATCTTTCTTGTCGATGATCGCGCTCTTTCCCTTGTTCTCGATGTTCGGAAGCTCGAGCTCCTCGCCGAGGATGTCGGCGAGCTCGTCCAGGGTGAGCTCCACTTCGACGGCGTGGTCCCCGGCTTGGTCGCCGGCCTTACCTTCGCCGTCGCCCTCTTGAGGGGTCGCCGAAAGCGGATCGCCCGGGTCACCGTCGCCCTGCGCGACCCCACCTTGTTGTTTGTCGCCGAACCGGAGCTTCGGAATGTCGATTTGGGGGATCGGAATCGAGACGATGTCCTTCCCTTGCCGACCTAACAGCTCTCCCTTCGAGATGTATTTGCGCAAATTCTGCCGAATGCGGCCGCGAACGATGTTGCGGAACCTGGAGTGATCCTGGTCGATGCGCAGCGACAAGCCGTTACTCCCTTACGTCGCCCCTCGCGAAGATGCTGGCGACGTATGCGAGCACGTCCGTCGCGGATGCCTCGTTGTAGCCGTAGTACTTGATGAGACGGTTTTTGATGATGTCGATCTTGTCTTGCGTCTCTTTGTCGATGACGTTCGACACGAAGCTCGAGAGCTTGATCGAGTCCTTTTGGTCCTCGAAGAGCTTCATTTCGAGCGCGCGACGGAGACGGTCGTTGGTTTCGTACGTGAACTTCTTTCCTTCGAGCGCCAGGTGGCCGATGAAATTCATTATCTCGCGGCGGAAATCGTCCTTGCGTGCGTCGGTGATGTCGATCTTCTCTTCGATCGATCGCATCAGGCGCTCGTCGGGCTCTTCGTCTTTGCCCGTGTACTTGTTCTTCACCTTTTGCTTCATCAGGTACGCGCGAATGTTGTCGATGTAGTTTCCACAGAGACGTCCGATGGCATCTTCGTCGGCGCTGATCGCGCGCTGTACTTCGTTCTTCACCATCTCGTCGTACTCGGCTTTGACGACGCTGATCAGCTCGGCGTAGCGCTTGCGATGCTCTTCGCCGACGGTCAGCGAGGCGCTGAGCCCCTTTTCGAGCTCGTTCAACACCATGAACGGGTTGATGTAGCCCTCGTTACCTTCGCGAACGAGTGAGTTGCTGATCTTGTCCTGTACGTAGCGGGGCGACATGCCCTCGAGTCCTTCGCGGTTGGTTTCCTTGCGAAGTTCCTTGACGTTGTCTTGCGTGTAACCGGGCAGGATCTTCCCATCGTATAGCTTTAGCTTCTGGAGTAGCGCCAGTTGGTGCTTCTTTGGCTCTTCGAGACGGCTGAGCACTGCCCACATTGCTGCGACCTCGAGGGTGTGCGGCGCGACATGCTTCCCGCGAAGACGGGCCGTGCTGAAGTCCTTCTGATAGATCTTGATCTCCTCGCTCATCTTCGTGATGTAGGGGATGTCGATCTTGATGGTGCGGTCGCGGAGGGCCTCCATGAACTCGTTGTTGATGAGCTTTTTGTACTCCGCCTCGTTCGTGTGACCGATGATCACCTCGTCGATGTCGGTCTGCGCGAACTTCTTCGGTTTGATCTTGTGCTCCTGCGTCGCTCCGAGGAGGTCGTAGAGGAACGCAACATCGAGCTTCAGCACCTCGACGAACTCGACCACGCCGCGGTTCGCAATGTTGAACTCTCCATCAAAATTGAAGGCGCGGGGGTCGGAGTCGGAGCCGTACTCCGCGATCTTTCGATAGTTGATGTCGCCTGTGAGCTCGGTCGAATCCTGATTCTTCTCGTCTTTCGGCTGGAAGGTGCCGATGCCGATGCGATCCTGCTCGCTCAATACGAGACGCTTCACCCGGATGTGATTGCTCATCACTTTCGACCAGTCTCCGTCGTAACGTTCGAGCAAATTGCGGAAAATGAAACGGCATGCCGGATTGAGCTCGCCGCGAACATTGACGCGTCGCCGGTCGTTGCCGAGTCTCAGCTCTTGCACTGCCTGGTCTCGCCAGTCGGGCGGAATCAACCGAAGCGGTTCGTCGTGCATCGGGCAGGGGAACACATCGTCGCCGCCTGCCAGTCCGGTGTCTTTCAGGTTCACCCACTCGTAGGTGTAGAGCGCGCCTTCTTCGGTCCGCGAGTAGCGCTCGAGACCCTTCTTCAACAAGCGCGCGATCGTGCTCTTGGACGAGCCGACGGGACCGTGCAGAAGAATGATACGCTTTTCCGGACCGTACCCTTGCGCGGCCGCGTGGAGCACGTGGACCAATCGCATGAGTGGGATGTCGAGCCCGAAGATGGCGTCCTTGCCGTTCTCGATCGGGTCTTTGAAGAAGGGATAGCGAATCAGCTTCTTCTTGTTGTCGATGTATTCTTCTTCGCCGTACGACACGACCATGTCGTAGAGGCGTTGGAACGCGTTGCGCGCAACCTGCGGCTTCTCGCGTACGATTTGAAGGTAATCTTCGAAGGACCCTTCCCAGTGTAAGTCCTGGTAGCGTTCGTAGTCCTGCAGTGCGGCGATCTGCTTGACCATTTCCCCCATATCGAATTCCTCCTAGTGCACGAGCCTATCACTATCGATGATCGCTGTGTACTATCGAAGCCAAGCGACGATGCATGTGGCGACCACACATACGAACACAAACCAGCGGAGGCCGGTCGGCGGCACTTTGAGCATGATTCGGACACCGATACGCGCACCGAAGATCGACGCGACCGCCAAGACGATGGCCGGGGTCCAGGACACGAGCCCTGCCCAAGCAAAGATTGCCAAGGCCACGATTCCGAACGCTAGAGTCACCACGAGCTTCAATGCGTTCGCGCGAATCAAGTCGTGACGCAGTGTCCCAACGAGCACGCCGAGCAGTAAAAAGCCCACGCCTGCCTGGATGAAACCCGCGTAGACGCCCGAGATGAACAGCCAGACGATCGATTTCGGCGCATCTTTTGGCTGGAGTGTCGGGCCCTCTGGCGCGATGAGGGTCTGCTTACGAAAAGCGATCAATCCGGCCATGAGCATCATGGTCGTCAGCATGATCGGCTTCAGCATTTCTCGGGGAATCCAGGTCGCCAGTAGGGCTCCTATCGTTGCTCCGGAGATCGTCGGGATCAGAATTGGAACGATCGACTCGGTGTCGAGCTTGTCGTGGCGCTTGAGCGCAGCCGTACCGGAGAGACTCTGCGTCACGACTCCGAGTCGGTAGGTCCCGTTTGCGACGTCGGCGGGAAGCCCGAGTGCCATCAGCGCCGGCATGACGATCATTCCGCCGCCTCCTGCGATGACGTTGACGATCGTCGCGAGCACGCCAGCTGCTGCGAGGATCGCGAGGCTCTGGTAACTCAGCTCGTCGATCATGGTCGTGTCCGCCGCCGCGGACTATAGCCGCTTTTAGTTTGTCGGTACCTGGGTAGGCAAAGCGTGCTACCGTCGAGGAAAGTGAAGAAGACCTACGTCTTAGACACCAATGTGGTCCTTCACGACCCTCTCGCGGTCTATAAATTCGAGGACAACACGGTCGTCCTACCCATCTTCGTCATCGAAGAGGTAGACCAGTTCAAGAA
>JBATLA010000083.1:0-9218 GCA_049669945.1 Polyangiales bacterium
GATCAAACGCGACGCGTCCTCAAGACCCTCACGCCGCGCGAGGAGAAGGTTCTCCGCATGCGGTTCGGCATCGGCGAAAAGAGCGACCACACCCTCGAAGAGGTCGGCCAGGATTTCGAAGTGACGCGCGAGCGCATCCGGCAAATCGAGGCCAAGGCCCTACGCAAGCTGAGGCATCCGAGCCGAAGCAAGCAGCTTCGCAGCTTCATGGACAACTAGCGGGCCAGGATTGACCGGCAGCCTTGGCCCGCGACCGATTCTCCTGTTGTGCACTTGCGAATCGTTCGCTTTCATCGAGCGTTCGAGCTAGAAGGCTCCCAAGGGCCCATAGCTCAATTGGTTAGAGCCCCCGGCTCATAACCGGGTTGTTCCTGGTTCGAGTCCAGGTGGGCCTACCGCGTTTTCCTTTGAAAACGGTTCTCTTGCGTCAGCCAACAAGGCACGCTACAGCCCCGCCAGCTTTGGCTGACGACGGAGGCGATCCTTGCGCGAAGAGCTGGTAGCGCTGGCAAAACTTGCTGAGATGGATGACTCGGCTCGCGACATCGACGCGGAGCTGAAACAGATACCGCAGCAGCTCGAAGAGCTGCGGGGCAGCGTGCAGATGCTCGAGAGCATGCTCTCGCAGGAGCGAGACCAGCTCGCTCAAGCCGAAACGCTCAAGGCGCAGCAGAGCGCCGAGCTCAAGGAGCGCGGCGAAGGGCTGCAACGCGCCCGGAAGAAGGTCGCCCAGTCGTCCAACATTCGCGAAGCGAACGCCGCCGAGCGCGAGGTCGATGCCAACCGCCGCGCCATCAAGGAGCGCGAGGACGAGCTCGGCCGAATCGGTGACACCATCGAGGCCAAGACCGCATCGCTCGCCGAGCGGGAGAAGGACTTCGAGGAAGCCAAGGGCGTGCTTCAGTCGCAAGAGGAGTCCACGAAGGTCCGCATAGCGGAGCTCGAAGAACAGCGCGGCGTGTTGCTGCACGGCCGCGAGTTGCTCGTCGAGAAGGTTCCCAACAACGTCGTCAAGCGATACGAGCGCTTGCGCGGCGGCATCCCCAATGCCGTCATCATCGTCAAGGACGGCACGTGCAACGGATGCCGAATGGCTTTGCCGCCGCAGCTCAACATCGAGTTGCAGCGCGCAGACGAGCTCCATCAATGCCCGCACTGCAGGCGGATCATCATTCACAAGACGGTGGTCGAGGACTAGGGCTCCCAGCGGCAGCGGCAGCGGCAGCGGCAGCGGCAGCGGCAGCGGCAGCGGCAGCGTCAGACGATCGCTAGCCAGCTCTCGTCGGGGATCTTCACTCCGCGCACCGCGTCGAAGTAGGCGGTTTGGACTTTCTCGGTGATGGGGCCGCGGGAGCCTTCGCCGATTTTGCGGTCGTCTAGCTCGCGCACCGGGGTCACTTCAGCCGCCGTGCCGACCATGAAGACCTCGTCGGCGATGTAGAGCTCGTCGCGTGAGATGAGGCGTTCGTGGACCGTGAGTCCGAGGCCCTCCATGACGCGCATCACCGAGTTTCGGGTGATGCCGGCGAGGATCGAGACGCCCATCGGCGGTGTGGCCACCTCGCCGTCCCGCACGACGAAGATGTTCTCGCCCGACGCCTCGCTGACGTAGCCCTGGGTGTCCAGCATGATGGCTTCGTCATAGCCGATGGCTTGAACCTCGCGCTTGGCGAGGATCGAGTTCACGTAGTGGCCGTTGATCTTTCCCTTGCTCATCAACGCGTTGACCCCCGCACGCTGGAAGGAACTCACCTTGGCTCGGATGCCCCGCTTGAGGCCCTCCTCGCCGAGATACGCGCCCCAGCGCCAGGCAATGACGGAGACGTGGGTCTTGTTGGTGCGGGCCCCGAGCCCCATCTCGCCGTCGCCCATGAACGCAATCGGACGCAGGTAGCATTCGTCCAGGCCATTTTCGCGGACGGTCTGGAGGCAAGCCTCGACGATTTCGTCCTGCGTGTACGGCATGGGGAGCATGCAAATGTGGGCAGAATCGAACAGCCGGCGGATGTGTTCTTCCAAACGAAAGATCGCGCTTCGGCCGTCCCGGAGCTTGTAACAGCGGATGCCCTCGAATACGCCCAGCCCGTAGTGCAGCGTGTGCGTCAATACGTGAACGTTCGCCTGTTCCCACGGAATGAGCTTCCCGTCGAACCAGATCTTGTCCACCTTGTCCACCATGACTCCTCAGCTCCTTACACCCCCACCAATCGGGGGTCGCGCGGTTGTAGCATAAATCCGCAATTCCGCTGAGTTGACCCGATTGGGGCCATGGAGTAGAAACGGCCGCGCTTCAGGGGCTCGGATCGCATCATGCATCCGGGCTCCAAAAGCATTGAGGGTTCGCGGTGTTGTACTCATTGTTGTCGATTTTGCTTCAGCCCGAGGTGAGCGGTGGCCCACCCATTGCCCCCGCTCCCGGTGGTGGCGGCGCGACCGCGCCCGGACCGATGGGCTGTGGTGGTGGTGGAGTCGAGCAAATCGGCTTCTTGGTTCTGATGTTTGCGGTTCTCTACTTCTTGATGATCCGCCCACAACAGAAACGCGCGAAGCAGCACGATGAGATGCTTGGTGGCCTCAAGAAGGGCGACATCGTTCGCACCAACGGGGGAATCCGCGGTGAGGTCACCGCGCTCGACGAGCGTGACGTGACCATCGAGATCGCGGACCGCACCCGCATCAAGGTCCTTCGCAGCCACGTGGCTGGCTTGGACCAAGTTTCTGAAGAGAAAAGCTGAACGTACAGGCGAGGATCATGGATCGAGGCTGGTATTTTCGTTTGGCAATCGTCGTCGGCTCGTCCGTCCTGGGCTTCCTCGCCCTGTGGCCGAGCATCGATCGCTGGTTGCCATGCCCGGACATCGTCAAAGAAACCTTCGACAATCAAATCAACCCTGGCCTGGACATCAAGGGCGGCCTTCGGTTGATGTACGAGGTCGAGGTCGACGAATACATTCGCGACCGTCGCGACCGGATTGCGGAGCAAGTGCAACGCCAGTGCGGTGTGCTCATCGGCGTCGTGTCGGAGGAAGAGGTCGACGATCTCGACGCGGCGAAGCTCGAAGAGATTCAGCAGCGCTGCAAGGTCGAGCGCGTCGACAAGGAAGGTGGCGCAGTCCGCGCGATTCGCATGACCTTCTCGAACGAAGCCGACGCGGCGAAGCTCACGAAGAACTGGGTCCGCGACTACTTCCGGGATCTTCGGGTCGCGAGCGGCGTCGGCGACCTCGTGGTCGATCTCCACATGCGCGAGGAGCAACTCACCAACATGCGTGAGACGGCCGTTCGCCAGTCGGAGCGCACGATCACCAACCGAATCGATACCCTCGGTGTTCTCGAGCCGACCGTCATCGCCCGGCCGAACGACGGCGACATCATCATCGAGGTTCCGGGCGCACAAGAGGCCTCTTTCGACCGCATCAAGTCGATCATCAGCCGGACAGCGCAACTCAAGTTCCAAATCGTCGACGACGAAGGGGACTCCCGCTCGGTGTTCACCACGCCGCCGGAGGGCGTCTACCTTAACGCCGACTCGCAGACCTTTGCCGAAGCTTTCGGTGAAGACGCCCGCGAGCGGCTTCGCGATTACATCGCCACGCTTCCCGTACCGGACGATCACGAGCTCGTCATTGGCCGCCAGCAAGCCGACCCCGAGCGGGGAGGCGAGGGCTGGCGCACGTACTATCTGCATCGTCTCGCGGACGCGACCGGTGAGGACCTCGACGACGCCTCGGTCGGTTTCGACCCGCAGAGCGGCAGCCCCGAGGTCGACTTCACCATGAACACCCGCGGCGCTTCCCGCATGAGCGACCTCACGGGCCGCAACCTCGGCAAGCGCATGGCCATCGTCCTCGACGATCGAGTCGAGTCGGCCCCGGTCATCCAGGGTCAAATCGGCGGTCGCGGTCGCATCACGCTCGGCGCCTATCAAGACCGCAACGAGCTGCTTCAAGAGGCGAAGGACCTGGTGGTCGTGCTTCAGGCTGGTGCGCTTCCGGCGCCGCTTCGCCCCGCCAACGAGCAGCTCATCGGTCCGACACTCGGTCAAGACTCCGTCCGCAAGGGTGCAACCGCTGCCTTCGCCGGCGTCATCCTGGTGTTGATCTTCATGGCGCTCTACTACCAAGTCGCTGGCTTGGTCGCTGACGCGATGGTCTTGCTCAACCTCCAGCTCCTGCTCGGCGTGATGTCCGGCATCGGCGCGACACTCACGCTGCCCGGCGTCGCCGCGATTGCCCTCACGGTCGGTATGGCGGTCGACGCCAACGTGCTGATCACCGAACGCATTCGAGAAGAGCTTCGCCTCGGCAAATCGCCGCGCTCGGCAGTCGAGCAAGGGTATGCGCGAGCGTACTCCTCGGTTTTCGATAGCCAGCTCACGACGGCCATCGCGGGAATCGTGCTCTGGCAGTTCGGCACCGGCCCCATCAAGGGCTTCGCCACGATGCTGCTAATCGGCATCGGGACTTCGCTTTTCACCGGAACCTTCTGCTCGAAGGTGCTCTTCGATTGGCTCGTGCGCGGTGCGCGCGTGCAACGACTGCGGGTGGGCTGACATGGAATTCATCAAACCCGGCACCTACATCGACTTCATGAAGTACCGCGGGCCGGTGATCACGGTCCTCGGTCTCATGGCGACTCTGAGCTTGGTCTCGCTCTTCTACCCGGGCCCGAACTACGGCATCGATTTTGCGGGCGGCACCGAGGTGCAGCTCGCGTTCGTGGGCGACACGTCCCCCGC
The DNA here is from genome assembly GCA_049669945.1 of Polyangiales bacterium. GTDB lineage: Bacteria > Myxococcota_A > Polyangia > Polyangiales > Houyiibacteriaceae > SG8-38. Next base: position 4,739 of record JBATLA010000083.1, read on the forward strand.
CGAGGTTCGGACGGCGCTCGAGGAAGCGGGCTACTCGCGGCCCGACGTGATCAGTGTCGAGGGCGAGCCCAATCAATACATCATCCGTGTTCGCGAAGTGTCGTCGCTTCCGGAAGACCAGGTCGACAAGATCCGCGCTTCGGTCGAGGGCTTGCTTGGCGAGGGCGTTCTCCAGGAGATGAAGGTCTCCCCTGGCGGCGACAAGATCACCCTGCGGGTCTCGGGCGAGGTCCACGAGCAGCAGCTCCAAGAGGCGCTTACTGCCGGCGGCGCGCACGTCCGCTCGATCAACTCGCTCGCGGGAAGCCGCAATCCTCGCTACGAGGCACAACTGGTTGGCGTCGCAGACGAGCTGACCGAGCAGCTTCAGGCACACTTTGGCGAGCGCGCCCCTGCCGAAGCGCTTCGCGTCGAGTGGGTCGGTCCGAAGGCAGGTGAACAGCTGCGCGATGCCGCGATCCAGTCGTTGCTCTACGCAATCGCGTTCATCATGCTGTACGTCGCATTCCGGTTCGACCTTCGGTTCGCGCCCGGCGGCGTCATCGCCATGCTCCACGACGCGCTGATTACGCTCGGCATCTACGTGTTGTTCCAGAAAGAAGTGAACCTCACCACCGTTGCTGCGTTGCTCACCATCATGGGTTACTCGATCAACGACACCATCGTCGTGTTCGACCGAATCCGCGAGAACATGGTGCGGGTGCGTGACAAGAGCCTCCGTGAGCTGATCAACGTCAGCACCTCGCAAATGCTGTCGCGAACCATCGTCACCTCGCTCACCACGCTGCTCTCGGTGTCCGCGTTCTTCTTCCTCGGAACAGGCGTCATTCGCGACATCGCCTTCGCGCTCGGAGTCGGCATTCTCATCGGTACGGTGTCGTCGATCTTCATCGCGGCGCCGATCACCGAGATCATGGACCGGCGCCTGTTCAGTCGCGGCCGAGGCTAGCTTCATGGATCAGTACAGCGTGCGGCCTTCCGATGAACGGGCGGCCGGCATGCTGGCCGACGCGTGCGGGCTCGGGCTTACGGCTGCACAGGTTCTTCTGCACCGGGGGATTGACGAGCCCAGCCAAGCGGGCGCCTTTCTCGACGCGACGCTCCGAGGTCTGAGCTCGCCGGACCCGATGGCGGATCGCGCGGCTGCGGCCGAGCGGATTGGCCGGGCGATTCGTGCAAACGAGCGCATCGTCGTCTTTGGCGACTACGACGTCGACGGCACCACCTCCGCGGTCATCTTGAGCCAGGTCATCACCCGCCTCGGCGGCGAGGCGCGAACGCTGATCGCCGATCGTTTTCGGGGCGGATATGGCCTGAGCGACGAGGGACTCGAACGTTGTCTTGCCGAAAACCCTGGTCTGCTCGTGACCTGCGATTGCGGCTCGAGCGATCACCCGCGGATCGCCGAGGCTCGAGCCCGCGGGATTGATGTCATCGTGGTCGACCACCATCTCGTGCCCGAGGAGACGCTTCCCGCGTTTGCATTCCTCAATCCACATCGGCCTGAGTGCGGGTTCGCGTACAAGGGCCTGTGCAGCGCGGGCTTGGCGTTCTCGCTCGGTGCGGCGCTTCGTGCGGAGATTGGCGCCAAGCTGGATCTGCGCGAGTGGCTCGATCTGGTCGCGATCGGCACCATCGCAGACCTCGCGCCCCTCACCGGTGACAATCGCCGTTTGGTGCGCGCCGGTCTCAAGACGATCGGCACAGAGCAGTCGAGGCCTGCGCTTCGCGCGATGCGCACGGCCGCCAAGATCAAGGAGGCCGCCCAACTGACCGCGCGCGACGTGGCGTTCCGGTTTTCTCCCCGTCTCAACGCACCCGGCCGGCTCGGGGCGGCGGACCTCACGCTTCGTTTCTTGATGACCGAGTCGCCCAAGGAGGCCTGGGGTCTTCTCGGTGACATCGAGGCCAAGAACGACGAGCGAAAGGGGCTCGCGGACCAGGCCACGTCGGAGGCGCTAGCGCAAGCGCGCGAGGTCTACGGTGACTCGCCTGAGCACGGCGTCGTGGTGGCCAGCAGCGACTGGCACCGTGGCGTTGTCGGGATAGCGGCGGCCCGATTGGTAGACGCGCTTCGGGTGCCGGCAGTGGTCATCGCGTTCGACGGGGCCCACGGACATGGAAGCGTTCGAACGACTGCGGGCTTCGACGTCTACGAGGCGCTTGCCCGTTGCACGTCCCACCTGAGCACATGGGGCGGCCACCGGGCCGCCGCGGGTCTCTCGCTCGAGGGGAGCGCACTCGAGGCCTTCCGCGCCTCGTTTGCCGATGCAGCCCGGGGCGACAACCTCGAGCGTCCCGAGACTACAGAAGTCGACGTCGCCCTAGGCGGCGCGTTTCGGGTGCCCACCCTCTCTGACTTGCAGCGCCTCGGACCCTTTGGAGAGGGCTATCCGGCGCCGACGTTCATGCTCGACGCTCACGTGATCGAGTCGACGGGCGTCGGCGAAGGTCGCGCTCACGGCAAGCTCAAGCTTCGGGTCGGGCAGGATTCGCTTCGCGCGTTCGCCCCGGGGCTCTTCACGAGAATCGACGGCCGCGCGGATCTGCGACTCGTCGGCGAGATTCAGCCCGACCATTGGATCGGGGGCCAGGCCGTCGAGCTACTCGTCAAAGACGTGCTCGACTAGAGCCCTAGCGTCCCGTCCACTGAGGCTCGCGCTTCTGGAAGAAGGCTTGAAGCCCTTCCTTGGCGTCTTCGCTCGCCAACAGCGCGTAGAGCTGCTCGCGTAGAAAAGGCAGAGCCTCCGCTGCGCCCATCTCCCGCTGCGCGTTGACCGCGTTGAGTCCCATCCGCATGGCCGTTGGCGACTGCTTGGCAAGTTGGCCAGCAACTTCCGCGACCCGCGTGTCGAGCTGGTCGTCGGGCACGACCTCGGTGAGGAGCCCGATCTCTCTGGCCTTCTGTGCCGAGATGCGATCCCCGAGAAGCATGAGCTTCATGAGCTCCCGCGGTTGAATCACGCGCCGAAGCACGGCTGTGATCATCATCGGAAAGAGCCCGCGCTTGATCTCCGGCGTGGCCAGCACCGCGCTCTCGCACGCGATCGCAAAGTGACAGCACGCGACGATCCCCATTGCGCCGCCCATCACGTAACCGGGGATGCGGGCGATGATTGGCTTCTGCAGGCTGTCGAAGCGAAGCAGCAAGTCGTCGAACTCGCCCTTCTTTTCGAGCTTGCCCCTGGCTGCGGTCATGCCCTTGAGATCGGCACCGGCGCTGAACGCATTGCCTGCGCCCGTCAGGACGATGACCCGGACCTCCGGGTCTTCCTCGGCGTCGTCCAGCGCCCAGAGGAGCTCGTTCACCAGCTCCTGGCTCAACGGGTTCTTCTTCTCCGGCTTGTTGAAGGTCAGGGTGACGATGTGCCCGTCCTGCCGTACCAGGAGGGCCTGGAAGTCGCGATCCTGCATCGCGGGATTCTTGGGCGGCCGGTGCTCGATTTCAAGGCGAATGATTGCAGTGTGATGTCCCGTGGTTGCCGTGGTTTCGGCCTCCGGGTACAGTGCGGGAGGCATCGCCGGAGGGGGCATTGGGCGGGAAGCGATTTCTATGCGTGGTTTCGTTGGTGGCGGTGATGACGCTGTCGGCGTTTCCTCGTGGGGCCGACGCCCAAGTCGACCCCGCCGCGTTCGAGGAAGTCCGATCGACACCCAAGGGCACGATCGGCCTAGGGCTCGTCGGCGCGGAGCTCGGACTGATCATTCCGTCGGCTTCCGGCCTCAACGAGGTGTGGGCCCTCACCGTGTTCCCCGTAGTCGGTGCAACCGGCGGCGCGCTGGCCGGGTACTTCGCTCTCGACAAGCCGGGGAGGGAGAAGGGCTCCGTCGCCGCCTTGGTCGTCGGTTTGGCGGGCGTGCTTCCAGCCGTCCTCGTGACGGTCAAAGGTGTGCGCCAAGAGCGACAGGATCGATGGGAGCCAACTCCGCAAATCGAGATCCGTGGTGAAAAAGAGCAGCGCGCGTTCGAGACAGCCGAGGCTGGGACGGGGCTCCTTCGAAAAACACGCTCCGGCTTCACCGCGTCAATGCCCGGCGTATCGTTCTCACGTCGCGCGCCCGCGACCGAGGAAACGGTGAGGTTGGGCGGGCTTCGCGAACGCACCGAGATGAGCCTTTCCCTCGCCTCGGGCGTGTTTTAGCGTTCACGCATGATCACCGCGAGGGTCCGACACACGGTGCGAGAGCGGAACTTGCTCTCGCCGGGTGACCATGTGCTGGTGGCTTGCTCGGGTGGGCCGGACTCGACGGTGCTCCTTCATGTCCTGCATCGACTCCGAAACGATCTCGGTATTACCTTGTGTGTCGCCTCGATTGACCATGGGCTTCGTCCGGAGTCCACCGATGAGGTGAAGCAGGTCGGCGCCTTTGCGGCCGCCTTGGGAGCGCCATTCGTCGCGGGGCGTGTCGATGTGCCGGCCGAGGGAGCTTCGATTCAAGCGCGCGCCCGCGAGCTCCGCTACGGCGCGCTTCACGAGAT
>JBATLA010000084.1:0-1509 GCA_049669945.1 Polyangiales bacterium
AGCTGCGGCCAAAGAGGCTTCGACGCCTCGATCGGTAGACCTCGCACCAGGAAGTGCGTGATGAGGATGACCGCCACGGTGTCGACGAGCTGACTCACCAAGGTGGACCCGTTGTTGCGGAGCCAGAGGTGACGCCCGGCGGTGAGGCGTTTCCAGAAGTGGAACACATGGACGTCGATGAACTGCGCCGCGAGATACGCGATCATCGATGCAGTCACAGCCCCGAACGCGAGCCGGCGCACTTCGAAGAACACGCCTGACTGAGGTTGATCCGGAGGCTCGAAGCCCGGAAGCGCGCCGCCGACCCACAAGATGAGCATCACCCAGAGGTTCAGCGCGAGCCCCATCCAAACCACTTGGTTCGCGCGGTGGCGGCCGTAGAGCTCCGAGATGAAGTCCGTACAGAGGAACGTAATCGGATACGGCAGCACGCCAACTGCGAGTGGCATCGGAACGGTGACGCTCGTCCCTGGAAGCGTGAAGCTCAGATCGATGAAACGAGTGACGCCGAGGATGTTGAGCATCGTGAGCGTGCCGAGAAACAAGCCAGAGAGAACCAGAAAGACCAGCTGGCGACGTTCCAGCATGCTCGCCTCGTCGAGTCGTGGCAGATCCTCGAACTCGTACTGCTCGGATGGCAGGCGTGGGCCCGCGCTCTCGGTCACGACGGCGCCTTGGCCCGCAGCGCCTTCCCCTCGATGCCGCGCCAAGCCTGGTGCTCCTGCCCCGCTCGCTTGGAGTCCTTGAGCTGCTCGTAGAGCGACGGAATCGAGACCGAGGCCGCACGAGCGCCGATAGCCGCTTCCCAAGAATCTCGAAATTCTTCGAGGTTCTGGACGGGCTGGACGATCACTTTGCCACGGACCAGGTTCGTTGACGTTGACGTTGACGTTGACGTTGACGTTGACGCTGCGTGATGCTCGTGAGGCTCCCCCGTGGCGCAGGCGGCGCAGTGGTGCTGCACCCTTTCCTGCTGGATGAAGACCCGGGTTCCTTCGGGGAGGTCCGCCTCCAGCGCCTCGAGGGCCCCCGGCTCCCGCTCGAGTGCCACGAACGGCCAGCGGCGCTCGGCACCATGCCGAAGGATCTCGAGCAAAGGGAACACCGGCACCGTCCCGTGGTCGACAGTGTCATGGGCCGCGACGGGGGCGCCGTCCCAGAGCACGAGGTCGCCGTAGTCGATGGGGGCCTCGCGGAACGTTGGTGATTGCACGACCCCGTGGCACGGGCTGAGCGGGGCCACCCAGACCAGCTCGAAGCCCACGGACTTGTCTGGAAGTTGTGACGTGGCGTCTGTGGCCGGCGTTCGCGAGAGCACGCGGAGCAGGAGTGGCGGCAGCCCGGCAACGTACGGCATGCCACGAGAACGATCGACGCGGGCGTCGATGCCCATCTCGAGCCAGGCGTCGACGGCTTCCTCCGCCTTGCCGACCGCGGTCGCGCAAATCGCGAGATTCCAAAGCACGGGCCGCTCGTCCCCGAGGTGCATGCGCGCCAGCTCGTTGGCCG
>JBATLA010000085.1:0-2714 GCA_049669945.1 Polyangiales bacterium
GGCAAATTTCACGCCGCGCTCGGTGAGCTCGGCCGGTCCGGAGACGATGTCGAGGCGGAGCCCCGGGAGCAGCGTGATGGCAGCCTGGTCGGAGCTGGTGGCCAGAGTCGCGACCTTGAAGGTGGTGGTGGACGAGGTCGTCGTGCCTGCAGGGATGTTGTAGCGAAGAGCCGAACGAGGCCGCTGCCCCTTGTCCAACACGCGAATGGGGCCGTCATCCTCGGTGCTCGCGCCCGCAGCGGTTTCCGACTTCTTGCAGCCGCCAAGCGCGACAAGCGCGCAGACGAAGATCAAGCCGCGCAACGTCAAATGCCTCGTCATGTCCTCTTACTCCTCTACGAAGATGGTGTTCCAGTCGTCCTTCATCGAAACGACGACCCAGCCCGCTCCGCTGGCCGCGTCGAGCGCTCGATCGAGCTTTCCGATGCTGCTCTCCCGGTCGTACGCGTACTCCCGCTCCGCGTCGTCATGGTGAAGCAGCAGGCCGAGCCGCACGTCGCCACTACCCAAGGTCGTGTACTCCAGCATCTCGAAGTCGCCGTCCGAGTTTCCAAACGCAAGAATGGGCTTGCGACCAATGCGCCTCTGGATACCGACCGGCTTCCCGTCCTTGTCGTCGATGAAATCCACCTCGGGCAACCGGAGAAGGGACGGCTTGCCCCCCTGGACTTCATAGCGGGTGGCGATGGACGAGCCGATCACGCGCTCGGGCGGGATCCCGTAGGTCGGCTCGGCGAAGGTGCGCAAGAACTCCACCGTACCGCCCGAGACGATGAACGTGGTGAAACCATTGGCCTCGAGATAGCGGAGGAGCTCGATCTGGGGCTGATAGGCAAGCTCGGTGTACGGCTTTTCGAAGTCCGGATGGCGCGCGTCGCGGATCCACTCCGTTGCGATCGTGTGAAAGAGCGTGGCACTCATCCCCGTGTGCGACGCCATGAGCACTTCGATCAAGCCGTGGCTGCCCGCCGCGACCAGCGCGTCGCGGTCGCCTTGGATGACCGCGCGGAAGGGCTCCTGCGTCTTCCACTCCGGGTGCACTTGAGCGAGGCTTCTGACGCGGTCGAGCGCGAACATGAGCTCCCCGTATGCGGGCTTCTCGACCCAGAGTGTGCCGTCGTTGTCGAAGGTGGCGATGCGAGCCTCGGGCTCGACATATCTCGGACCGTCCGGGTCGGTCACAGCGGCGACGAACTCGACGATCCTAGCTTTGGTCGCTGTGTCGTTCCACGACGGCAGCGGATCGACCGCGGCCTCGAGCTCCTCGCCGGTGGTGGGCTCGTTTGAACGGGGTTCTTCAGACTGCGCGCATCCGAACGCGATCATCGCCAGGGCGATGAGGGCAACCCCCCAACCGCTGCGTCTCAGTGAATTCATGGCGCGAAATGTAGGTGTCCCCCCGAGGCGCGTCCAGGCAGCAAGGGCGCCTTTTTCACGCTTGCGCGTCCAGCACCGAGAGAAAAGTGCTGGGCTCGGGCCGGACTCGATAATTGTCGGTCAGATCCGCGAACAACACTCTTCGCTCCGGGTCCACGATGACGACGGTTGGCAGCACGCTTTCGGTCTCGTACCCGAGTGGCTCCATCATGAATGGAACACCACCAACGTGCTCGATACCTAGCTTTCTTGCGGCCCGGTTCCCCGCGTCGACGCAGAACCGCATCGGTACGTCGAAGTTCTTTGCCAACGCCTTCATGTGCTTGTCGGACTGCGGACTGATCAGAAACACCTCCACACCCCGAGCTTCGAGCTCACGGTATTGTGCCGAGATCTCTTTGACCTGCGCCATGCAAAGCGGACACCAATTGCCGCGAATGAACATGTAGAGCCCGTACTTGCCGGGGGTCGGCGCCACGGGCCTGCCCTCCGCGTCGACCAGCTCGAGCTCGGGCAACTTGGCCCCGACAGTGATCGAGGAGCCCGAGCGATCGAGCTCCGAGTACCAATAAACGTAGACAAATGCCGGGATGACGCCGAGGAAGAGCGCGAGCCAGCTCGCCGGGGAGTCGAAGTAGAGGAACGCCAACGCCGTGCCCACCGCAGCCAGAACGAGAATCGGATACTCGTTGCGCGAAGTACGGGCCCGAAGGACGAAGCCCGGCGCGAATGCGCCGCTAAGCACGGGCGCAGCGATGTGCGCGGGGGGAGGACTACGTGCGGGGTGGGCGGGGTCGATGCAACTAAACCGCGCGCCCTTTAAAAAGGGTCGCCCGGTCGTTTGGAGGGGGGGGAGACACGACCGGGCGGGAGTAGCCGGTGGACATATTGGGGGGGTTCCACCGGCAAAGTTTTTTGTTTTTCTGAATCGGAGACGGCTACGTCCCCATGGATTAAACGTTAGGTAGTCAGACTGGAACCGTCAATGGCAGCTAATCCATTGAGGTGAATTTTCCGGTGTATTGCCTCACAGATCTGTTCGAAAACAGATGCCAGCAGGCGGCGCCCACGGCGCTCCCGAGCAGGTCGGCGACGACGTCGGCAAGCTCTGACGAGCGACCGGGGACGAGCGCCTGGTGAATCTCATCAGAGAGCCCCCAGAGCGCGGATACGAAGACCGCGAACAACGCGGTCCGCCAGACGGCCGCCGATGGCCAGCTTCGCGACGCCGCGTAGGCGCAAAGCCACCCCAGCACCGCGTATTCGACGAAGTGGATCGCTTTGTCTCGAAACGGAAGGTGTTGCACCCCGGGCACCTGCACCTCGAACGACGAGAT
>JBATLA010000086.1:0-2315 GCA_049669945.1 Polyangiales bacterium
GAGATCTCCGACGCGAGATCGACGATGGGGCGCAGTAGATCCGTGTCGTAGTTGCTGAGAACACCCTGCTTGACGACCGCGATGCGCTCGAGGCCAGCCCCCGTATCGATGGATGGCGCGGGAAGCGACTCCATTCGGCCGCCCGCATGGCGTTCGAACTGCATGAACACGAGGTTCCAAAGCTCGAACCAGCCTCGCCCATCGGCGGCGGGCTCTTCGCCAAAAGTGCGCGGGTCGATGTCGTCGAGGCCCAAGCAGTAGTGGATCTCGGAGCACGGGCCGCATGGGCCGGTATCGCCCATCTGCCAAAAATTGTCCTTGGCGCCGCACCGGATGATGCGCTCGGCCGGGAAGCCCGTGACGTCCTTCCAGATGGCCGCTGCTTCGTCGTCGGCGGGGGCGAGCCCTTCTTCGCCGCCGAATACGGTCACGACGAGGCGTTCGGGCTCGAGGCCCAGCGTGCCAATGAAATAGTCCCAGGCGAACTGAATGGCATCGCGCTTGAAGTAGTTGCCGAACGAGAAGTTGCCGAGCATCTCGAAGAACGTGTGGTGACGCGCAGTGACACCGACGTTCTCGAGGTCGTTGTGCTTACCACTGATACGGATGCACTTCTGCGACGAGGTGGCTCGCGAATACGAACGCTCCTCTTTGCCGGTGAAGACGTCTTTGAACTGCACCATGCCCGCGTTGGCGAACATCAAGGTCGGGTCGTTCGGCGGAACGAGCGGGCCCGATGCGACGCGCTCGTGCCCGCGCTCGGCAAAGAAGCGAAGAAACGATTCGCGAATTTCGGCTGACGAGGACATTCAACGCGATTGCTAGCGCTTGTGCAGCGCCCACGCAACGCCTGTGCTAGAGCTTGCGCCGTGTTGACGTGCCTGCGCGTCCGGAGCTTCGCCATCATCGAAGCGCTCGAAGTCGAGCTCGACGCCGGGCTCAACATCGTCACCGGTGAAACCGGAGCGGGGAAGTCGATCCTGGTCGACGCGCTCCAGCTAGTGCTAGGAGCCCGTGGGCGCCCGGAAGTGGTCCGAACCGACGCTGAAGCCGCTGAAGTGGAAGCCATGTTCGACCTGACGGACGACCCCGAAGCGCTCGCGGCCGTACGCGACAAGGGGATCGAGACGGACGGGGAGCTCCTCGTCCGCCGGGTCGTGAGCGCGAACGGCCGGACGCGCGCGTATGTCAACGGTCGACTCGCAACGCTGACTCAACTTCGCGAGGTGACCAAGGGCCTCGCCGACATCTCGTCTCAACACGAGTACCACTCTCTCGCCGACCCACGGCAACACCTCACGTATCTCGACGCGTTCGGGAAGCACACCGCGCTGCTCGCCGAAGTTGCCGCAGCGTACGAGTTGCTAGTCCAGGCGGCCGGCCGACTCGAAGAAGTCGTCACGGAGGAGCGCGGCCGCATCGATCGCGAGGACCTGCTTCGCTATCAAGTGAACGAGATCGAGTCGCTTGGGGACGTGCTCGGAAACGAGGAAGCTCTCGCGCTCGAGCGGGAACGTCTTCGGCATGCGGAGAAGCTCGGGACCGCGGCCGGCGAAGCCGAAGCGCAACTCTACTCGGACGACGGCTCGATCTGCGGATCGCTCTCGCGGATCGCATCGTCCGTCGAGCAGGCCTCGGAATACGACCCGAGCCTGCAGCCGACGGCCGCGCAGGTACGCGAGGCGCTGCTCCAGCTCGAAGACGCTGCGTCAGAGCTCGGTCGCTACGCGCGCAACCTGTCGTTCAACCCTGCACGCCTTTCTGCACTCGAAGACCAGCTCGATCGACTGGTCCGGATCAAGAAGAAGTACGGCGATACGAGCGCGGACATCCTCGCGCATCGCGACCAAGCGGCGGCCGAGCTCGACTCGTTGGAACGATACGAAGAGCGCCTCGATCGATGCCAGCGCGAGTACGACGAAGCGCTCGAGCATGCAGCCGGCCTCGCGCAGAAGCTCCGCGACAGACGCGAGGCTGCCGCCGCCAAGCTCAGCAAGGCGATTAGCAGGGAGCTCTCCTCGCTCGGCATGGGTGAAGCAAAAATCACGGTCGAGCTTGCGTCGCTCGAAGGCGGTCCGCGAGAGCTCCAAGTCGAGGGGGCGCGGCTTTCGGCAACCGGGATCGATCGCGCCGAGCTGCTGATTGCCCCGAACCGCGGCGAAGACGCCAAACCGCTCCGCAAGATCGCCAGCGGCGGCGAGCTCTCACGCGCGATGCTCGCAATCAAACGCGTCCTCGCCGGTCTTGGCCCCGCAAGCCTCTATGTGTTCGACGAAGTCGACGCCGGCGTAGGCGGCGCGGTCGCAGAAGTCATC
>JBATLA010000087.1:0-3138 GCA_049669945.1 Polyangiales bacterium
GTCTCGTCGTCCGCGCCTGGGGCCGAGGGGACGGGCACCGTGCCGCACTCGATGCCGAGCTGCTCGGTGAGCCACTGGCGAGCGCTTTCCATAGGCGCAGTTTCTCCAGAAAGTAGGATGAGCGACGGCTCTTCGGCCCGCTGTGCGCGGTAGCTCGCGAGTGTTCGTTGCAAGGAGGCACCGAGCTCGGACCGCCGACCCGACTCCACCAAGTCCATTCCCCCGGACACCGTTCGAGCGAAGGTGCACTGGCCGCCGTTGAGGACGGCAAAGTCGGTGCTGGCCGGCCCGACATCGATGATGAGCACCGTTTGCTCCGAGAGTGACTCACCGATGAGGCCGCCGAGCCCATCGAAGGTGGCTGCCCCTACGGCGAGCTCGCGGGGATCCGCTCCAGCGTCCCGGAGTTGCTCTAGGCGCTCGAATACGTTCCTGCGCGGTGCGGCAACGGTCATCAATTGGATCATCGTTTCGGTACGTCCGACGATCTGGTAGTCCATCACCGCATCCTCGATGCTGAACGGAAGAACCGACTCGAGCTCTCCTGGAAGTACCTCCGAGATCTTCTTTTCCACGCCTGCAGGGAGGTCGATCAGTCTCAACGAAGCAGCTTCGCCGTCTAGCGCCGCGATGATCCGGTCGGGCGGGCGGCTCGCTTGCGCCAAGACTTCCCCGACGGCCGTCCTGAGCGCGTCCGCCTCGGACTGGGACTCCGACGGACGGGCGATCGTCGCTTCGGCGTAGCGCTCCATCTCCGATCCGCGTAGGGCAGTCTTCAGAAACGCTCCACGCACGACGCGGGGTGTGATCTCTAGTCCCAAAACCAACGACATCTCAATTCACCCGATAGTAGTGGAATACACCCAACCCCGACATGCGGCCGGTGTTAGGTGGCGGTGGTACCCAACGCTCGTGAAAATTGACCACGGACTCGATGCGTACTTGTGATCGGCCGACCAGGCCGGTGGCTTGGATCGTGAAGATCCTCGCCGCCGTGGCCAGCGAGCGGACGAGAGCGCTCTTCTCGTTCTCAGGGAACTCAATCGGGAGGAACAGGAGCTCGCTCCCTTCGGGCAGAAAGCCCGAGATGATCGGGTAGAGATCCTTTTCCGATCCCTTGCCCTCCACGAAGTTGATGAAATCGTTCGGGCGACTGAACAGCGGGAGCGGGATGAGCCCGCGAACCGTGGCCAGGAGATTGGTGAACTTCAAGGATTCGAGCGGGTCCGTGCACAAGGTCGACTCCGGCGCGTGCGCGCAGACGCGGCCTAAGAGAAGCTGCGGAGTGGCCTCGTTGATGTTGACGAGGCCCGACGCGTAGATCGTCAAGATGCGAGACGTGGGATCGTTCGGAATGGGCTCGACGAAGGTCGCCCAGAAGTCGTCGCTGAATCCGCGGACTAGGCGCAGCTCCTGAATCGAGTCGAGCGGCGCGTTCTTGTTGCGATAGCCGTCGTCGCGGAGCTGATACACCGAGTCGTCTTCGGTCCCGGTACCTCCCGTGCGCGTTTCTCGTGCGCCCGGGTCGTAGTCAGTGCGCTGGATGTCTCGATCCCACCAATCGATGACGGCAGCGACTAGGTCCAAACGCGTGGTGAGGGTGCCCGTTTCGTCTTCCTGGGTGAAGAGGGCGTCGTATGGGCTCTCGGGGAGATAGCCGCCCGTCAATGAGAAGAGCTGATCGGCCACGCTGTTGCGCGCTCGCTCACCGTACAAGAAGAGCGGGTCGTTGACATTGATCTTGCCGTTCTCGCTCACGACGAGCACCTGGCATTCGCCCGGCAAGTCGTCGAAGCCGACCGTGTTTCCGAAATCGATCCCGAGCTGCATGAGCGTGTCTCGCTCGTCTTCGGGCGTGCAAAAGGGCGAAAGGAGCTCGTCGATGAAATTCCAAACGGGCAACTGGGGAGCTGCGCGACCGGTCGCTGCGCGGTAGAGCGGATCGACGAACCGCCGGATCTCAGGCTCCTTTCCGATCAGCAGGCGAGTGAGATTCACTGCGCTCTTGGCCATGTACTCGGCTTGGAGTGCGTCCCGCTGCGAGGTCGACACGGCGAACGCAGTGCCGGTTGTCTCGTGCATGTCCGCCAGCATCACCGCGAGAATCGCCACCGTCGTGATCGCGATGATCAAGGCGACGCCTTCTTGTGAGCGCTTCGGGCGCGATGGTGCGGTCGTGCGGGTCATGGGTTGTAGTTCGCGTGGTTCAGCGCGAAGGTCAGTGGGATCGTCACGCGCGTACCGAAGGTCTGCGTCTTGCCTGCTCGGCGAGGGTCTTTGACGCTCAGTCGAATTCGCACTTGGGTGGGGAGACGATTCGGTTGCGCAAGCGTGTTGACCGAGTCCCAGGTTTCGACCCATTCGCTCAGCAAGGGGTCGAAGTATTCGACGTTGAACTCCTCCACGTTCTCGACGAGGATTTGTGACTTGCCCCCTCTGCGTGGGTCGTCATCGATACGATTTTGCTCCCGTCGAGCGAGGACGTTCATGTCTGGCTCGTCTGGGTGTTGCGCGACGAAGTAGCTGATTTCGTTCTGGTCCGACTCGCGTGCGTTTCGATACAGGCGGCGATGAGAGAATGAGGTGAAATCGATTCGGTCGTCCCTGCCGTTGTCCTTGCCGATGAAGGCCGTGTTGGACACGCGCAGATCGAGAGAAGGGTTGACGTGCGTCGAGACGAACGCCATCGACAGCTCGCGCACCATGCGCTCGAGCGCCATGTGAACGACCCGCGAGTGGTCGACGTCCTCCTCGACGCGGGCCTTGTTCAAGGCAGTCTGCGCGAAGCCGCCGTAGACCATCGTGCCGATGAGCGCGAGCACCGTGACTGCGAGGATCACCTCGAGAAGTGTGAAACCGCGCTTCATTGGGTGGCCTCAGTGTCAGCGGCGTTCGGGTCCGAGGCGGCGATCTGTTCCGAGACGAGGAACTGAACCACGTCGAACCCGCGCTCGCTCGGGCCCTCTTTCCAGCGGACCGCTACGGTCGCGCGCCTGACCTGTTCCTCGAAGAAGGGCTTGAGGATCGGAAAGCCGATCTCCAGGGCCATGGTCGTGAGGTTGCCAGATTGCCCTGCAATCACCTCCTGAGGCGTTTGCCCGCCTTGCGCGTTGATGTCGTCGTAGGTCTCTGTCAGTC
>JBATLA010000088.1:0-3265 GCA_049669945.1 Polyangiales bacterium
GTCAAGGCCAAGCCCCACCCGACGAGCAGCACGATAGCGGCGAGCAAGATGTTCGGGGCTGCAGCCGCCAGGCCTTCCTTGGCCTGCGCCAGCGTGGCGGGGAATTCGTCCATCATATCGTCGAAACCCATCCGCGTCCTCCCGACCTCCGGAGGAGTGTACACTAGGAATATCGCGTGCGCCGCGTCGGCCTCGGTGTCAGATTCCGCCTCGACGGATGAACCGGAACGTTCCCCAGCGCGCCAAAAACGCAACTCCAAGCCAACCCCCGAAGATCAGGAGCAGGCTGGGTAAGTACAGGATCCGTCGGCGTATCGGCGCGGGAGCCTTTGCGACGGTCTACGAGGCCTACGACACGATTGAGGGCATTCGCGTGGCGCTCAAGATTCCGCATGCGGAGCAACTCGAGAAGGACTCGCTGGATCTCATCCATCGGGAGGTTCGACTCACCGCGCGACTCGATCACGAAAACATCCTTCCTCTGCGAAACGCCATGAAGATAGATGGGTACTTCGTGATCGCAACACCTCTGGGCGAGCGGACGCTTGCCGATCGCTTGCACTATCGCCTCGGACCCAAGACCGCGCTCTCATACACCGAGCAGTTGCTAGACGCGCTTGCATACGCCCACGAGGAGCGGGTCATTCACTGCGACATCAAGCCTGACAACGTCATCCTCTTTCCCGGGGGGCACGTCCGACTCTCGGACTTCGGGATTGCCAAAGTCGCGCTTCAGACCCGAACGATCATGGGCTCGGGAGAGGGCACAGTCGGGTACATCGCTCCTGAGCAGGCGATGGGAAAGCTTTCGTTTCGATCCGACGTGTTCTCGATGGGTTTGCTGATCTATCGGATCTTTGCTGGCGAGCTCCCCGAATGGCCGTTCGATTGGCCGCTGCCGGGAGCGGACCGCCTCCGTCGAACGGTCAGCCGCGATTTCATCGGGTTTCTTCGCCGTTCGATCGAAGTCCGCGAGCGCAAACGGTTCCGCGACGGGGTGCAGATGCAGCGCGCGTTCGAGAAAGTGGCGCCACGGGCCCTTCGAAGCAACGGGCGCAACGGGAGAGCCTCGCCGTGACCGAGACCCACATCTTCGCGGATGTGGACATGCGGCGCGGCGAGCACTTCGAGCTCCCGGGCGTCGTCGCTGGCGTGCTCAGCATTCGGAAGCCGGGTCGCGACGGTCCTAACGAGGACGCAGCCGCTCTAATATCTGTCGGCGAGACCGCCACCGTTGCCGTGCTCTCGGACGGTGCAGGCGGTCATCCCGGTGGCGCCAAGGCGGCGGCGCTTGCGGTGCGGGTGGTTTGTGCGTCGGTGGCAGAGCTTGGAGCGGATGCAACGAATTTGCGAACGGCCATCATCAATGGTTTCGAATCCGCCAACCAAGCGATCGCGGCGCTGGGCACTGGCGCGGCCGCAACTTTGGCCGCGGTTGAAATCCAAGGTGCGACCATGCGCGCCTACCATGCGGGCGACTCCATGGTCCTCGTCACCGGGCAGCGCGGGAAGATCAAATGGCTCAACATCCCGCATTCGCCGGTCGGCTACGCGGTCGAAGCGGGTCTCCTCGATCGTGGGGAAGCCCTGCACCACGAGGATCTGCACCTCGTCTCCAATCTTCTCGGAGGGCAGGACATGCGTATCGAGCTCGGCGCCACCGTGCGCTTGGCACCCCGCGACACCATCGTCGTGGCCAGCGATGGGCTCAGCGACAACCTTCACTTGGAAGAAATCGTGGAGGCCGTACGAAAGGGCCCGCTCGAACGGGCTGTCGATACCTTGGCTGCGCTCGGCCGCAAGAGAATGGAGACGGCCGAGGAAGGCGCGCCGTCCAAGCCGGATGACCTGACGCTGGTGGCGCTTCGGCGTCGGTGATGCCCCTTCGCTGACGCTGAACGCTTCGGCTACGGAGTCCTGAGAAACCCCAGCAGGTGTCGATTCACCTCGTCCCTGCGCTCCACCGCCACCCCGTGGCCAGCCCCTTCGATTTCCACGTACGTGAGATTCTCGAGCTCGCCGCGGAGGAAGTCGACGTGGGACTTGGGGATTTCCGGGTCCGCCGAGCCCCAGATGAGGAGCTTGGCTTGGTCGCCGAGCGCCGAATACGTGTCGTAGTAGCTGTCGAGAGCATCGGTCCGTGAAAAGGAGAGGAGTGCGCGTTCGAAGCCCTTGAATTGGGTCTGCTCCGCGAAGTGTTGGGCGTAGCTCGGGTCGGCGTCCGCCTCCTCGAAGAAACCGGTCGCTCGCTTCACGGCCTTGCGCACGGCGAAGACGCGCGCGTACCACTCGGCGACGAGGGGAACCTTGGCGAGGCCAAACAGGGCTTTCCCTTCCGCGTAGTCGACTACGGGCGCGATGAAGGCCAGCTTTACGACACGATCGGGATGCGTTGCGGCGAAGGTCGCGGCGACCGCGCCGCCAAACGAGACACCCACGAGGACTACGCGGCCGTCGAGGTGCAGCGCGTCGAGCAGGTCTTCGAGCTGTCGCTGGTAAAGCGCACGGTCGTAGTCGACATCCGGGCGGTCGGAGTAGCCTCGGCCGAGCTGAGTGTAGCGCAGGACCCGAAAGCCCGCGTCGAGCAGTGGCGGCACCTGGGCGTCCCACGCGTAAAACGGGATCGTGCCGCCATGGATCAAGAGCACCACTGGCGCATCGGCCGGTCCGCTGAGCTCGTAGTGCGTGACGCCCTCCGGCAAGGTGATGTAGCTACCGCCCCGAGCCTCCCGTGCTGCTGCATCGAGGGTCTTGGTTTCGCGCTGGCGCGTGAAGTACGGTATCAAGATCGCAATCGCGAGCACCGTGATCACGCCGAGCCACAGGTAGCCACTCTGCATGCCCACCGTTCTAGCACTTGGTGGTATGGTGCGCGCCATGCTGGCTCGGCTTGGCGAGGTTTTCAGCCGGTGGGCGGAGCGATGGGTGCCCGAGCCCTTCGTTTTGGCGCTCATCCTGACGCTCATCACACTGCTTGGCGGGTTCGGCCTCACCGGTTCCGCCGGCGAGGTGCTCCAAGGTTGGTACAGCGGCTTCGCGAGCACGCCACTGCTCGCGTTCGCCTTGCAAATGTGTCTCATCCTCGTGACGGGTCAGGCGTTGGCGTCGAGCCCACCGGTGCAAAAGCTGGTTCGCGCGCTCGCGCGTGGGCCCAAGACCACCCCGGCCGCTGCTGGCCTCGTTGCGTTGATCGCGTGCGTGACCGGGCTCATCCAGTGGGGGCTCGGCGCAGTCGTCGCCGCCTTTGTCGTTCGCGAGATCGCGG
>JBATLA010000089.1:0-2567 GCA_049669945.1 Polyangiales bacterium
CCGCGGCACCACCATGAACCCGGTCGACCACCCGATGGGTGGTGGTGAGGGTCGCACCGCGGGCGGGCGTCATCCCTGCTCGCCGTGGGGCCAGCTCGCCAAGGGCCTGAAGACACGAAAGAACAAGGCGACCGACAAGTACATCGTTCGCCGGCGGAAGAAGAAGTAATGGCGCGTTCAGTCAAAAAGGGTCCGTTCATCGACGGCCATCTCGAAAAGAAGGTCGAGACCGCGAACAAGTCGGGCGACAAGAAGATGATCCGCACTTGGTCCCGCCGCTCGACCGTGACGCCCGATTTCGTCGGGCACACCTTCGCGGTTCACAACGGCCGGAAGTTCGTCACCGTCTTCGTCACCGAGAACATGGTCGGGCACAAGCTCGGCGAGTTTGCGCCCACCCGGACGTTCGGCGGTCACGCCTCCGACAAGAAGGGCGGCCGCAAGATCAACCCCGCGACGGGTAAGAGGTGATCATGGAAGCGGTTGCAAAAGCGCGTTTTCAGCGGATTTCGCCTCGTAAGGCGCGGGTCGTGCTCAACATGGTGCGTGGCAAGAGCGTCGCCGAGGCGCTCAACGAGCTCCGATTCACCACGAAATCGGCGGCGCCGATCGTGGCGAAGTGCATCGGCAGTGCCATCGCCAACGCCAAACAAAGGAACGAGGAGCTAAACCTCGACGACCTGTACGTGAAGACTGCCTTCGCGGACATGGCGCCGAACTCGCACATGCGGCGCTGGCGCCCGCGCGCGCAAGGTCGCGCCACGCGCATCGTCAAGGGAATGAGTCACATCACCGTCGTCGTGAGCGACCGGGAAGAGAGCTAGCCGTGGGTCAGAAAGTACATCCTTATGGATTCCGTCTCGGCGTCGTGAAGACGTGGAAGTCCAAGTGGTTCGAGGACAAGAACTACGCAAAGTGGCTTCATGAAGACCTGAAGCTAAAAGCCGCGATTCGAAAGAAATTCGCTCACGCGGGCATCGCAGACATCGAGATCGAACGCGCGGCCAACAAGGCCAAGGTGGTGATCTACACCTCGCGTCCGGGCATCATCATCGGCAAGCGCGGCGCTGGCGTCGAGCAGCTCAAGGGGGACCTTCAGAAGCTCACCCAGAACGAGCTGTTCCTCGACATCCAGGAGATCCGCAAGGCCGAGACCAACGCCCAGCTCGTGGCCGAGAACATCGCCACGCAGCTCGAGCGTCGTGTTGCGTTCCGCCGCGCCATGAAGAAGGCCGTGCAGACCGCAATGAAGTTCGGCGTGAAGGGCATTCGAGTGACGGCCGGCGGCCGCCTCGGTGGCGCGGAAATCGCGCGGACCGAGTGGTACCGCGAGGGTCGGGTTCCTCTTCACACGCTCCGCGCCGACATCGACTACGGCGAGGTGACCGCAAAAACGAAGGCCGGCACGGTCGGTATCAAGTGCTGGATCTTCAAGGGCGAGCAACTCCCCCAGCGCCCGGGCGGCGGTGCGGCAGGAGCCCGGGTCTAAGGACGAGCCATGCTTCAACCAAAGAAAACCAAGTTCCGAAAGCAGATGAAGGGCCGCATGCGCGGCAAAGCCTACCGAGGCTCACAAGTCTCGTTCGGCGACTTCGGCCTTCAGGCGCTCGAGCCGGGGCGAATCAGCGCCCGACAGATCGAGGCGGCTCGTATGACGATTCAGCGGAAGGTGAAGCGTCAGGGGCAGCTATTCATTCGCATCTTTCCCGACAAGCCAATCACGAAGAAGCCTCTCGAAACTCGTATGGGTAAGGGTAAAGGCAGCGTCGAAGGCTGGGTCGTCGTGATCAAGCCAGGCCGGATGCTCTACGAAATCCAGGGCGTGCCCGAGGATCTCGCGCGCGAGGCATTTCAGCTCGCCGCACACAAGCTCCCGCTCAAGGTCGCGTTCCGCACCAGGGAGGGTCAACTATGAAGCCCGAAGACATCCGCGGAAACTCGCTCGAAGAGCTCTCGGTCATCGAGGGCGATCTGCGCCGCCAACTTTGGAAGGCGCGCTTCGACAACCACACGAACCAGCTCGATGACACGAGCTCGATTCAGAAGCTTCGCCGGGATCTCGCCCGAGTGAAAACCATTCTCACCCAACGCCGCGCAGAAGCGGCGAACAAGGAGTAATCGGCCATGAGTGCTGCAGAGCCAGGACAACCGACTCCAAAAGCCGAAACCGATCGCGGGCGTCGCCGCCGCTTGGTTGGTCGCGTCGTCAATGAAACGCGGACCGAGGGGCGAGCTCAACAAACCGTCGTGGTGGAAGTCATCCGCCGCGCCCGTGACCCGTTCTACGGCAAGTACGTCAAGCGCAAGAAAAAGTTCCACGCGCATGACGAGGCCAACGAGTACCGCAAAAACGACGTCGTGGAGATTCGCGCCTGTCGCCCGCGCAGCAAGACGAAGCGCTGGGAGGTCGTGCGCCTCATCGAGAGGCCGCCGGAGGTATAACGATGATCCAGACAGAAACACAGCTGGATGTGGCCGACAATAGCGGCGCGAAGCGAGTTTCCTGCATCAAGGTTCTCGGCGGTTCGCGTCGTCGTTACGCTGGCCTCGGCGACGTCATCGTCGTC
>JBATLA010000090.1:0-4627 GCA_049669945.1 Polyangiales bacterium
GAGCAACGGCCGGTTCCGGCGGTAGCGGTGGCGCGGGTGGCGGCGCAGGAACGGGCGGCAGGGCTGGCTCGGGTGGCATGGCTGAGGCGTTCAGCGTGAAGTGGGGGCCAGTCGAAGTCGCCGCGACAACCGAATCCACGCAGTGCGTGATGAAGCGACTCGGGAACACAGAGCCGATCTCGGTGCACGAGATCCACAACGTCCTCGGGGCAACGTCCCACCACTTCATCGTCTACCGAGTGAACGACACGGTTGAACGGCCGGAGCCGTATCCCTGCAGTCCGTTCACGGACACCTTGAATGACCCACCTCTGATCATCACGCAGCGTTCGGACGACCGCCTCACCCTTCCCGATGGCGTCGCATACACCATCCCGCCGAACCAGATGCTCCGCCTGGAGCTCCACTACATCAACCCAGGGGTCGCGCCGCAGATGGCGGAGGCCACCTCGACCTTCATGCGGATGCCGACTGAAGACGTGGAGAACGAAGCCGACATCATGTTCTTGGGGGACACGAACATCAGCATCCCGCCAATGAGCGAGGCCACGCTCGGCCCCACGTTCCTTCAGCTTCCGTCCCGGTTCAACGGGGTCAGCTACTTCGCCATCACCGGGCACGAGCATCAGTGGGGCACTGACGTCTACGTCGAGGTCACCGAGGACGCTGGCACTCCGGGCACTCCCGTGTACGACATACCCCTGTTCCACTGGGACGAGCCCGAGACTGTGACCTACGAGCCGCCCTTCACCGTGCCGGACGGGGGCGGATTCAAGCTGACCTGCGAGTGGAACAACCTCAGCGACCAGCGCGTCTCCTTCGGCACCTCGGTCGACGACGAGATGTGTTTCATCTGGGCATACTATTTCCCCAGTCGCGGGCCGCTCGTGTGCGCAAACGGGCTCCTCGGCTGTAACTAACGCCTCGAAGGGCGCCTTCGTCGCTGCGTGTTTCGCAGGTGGACGCAAACATTGCGCGGGAACAACCCAAAATGCCCTTTCCATGCGGAAAGTGATAGATAGGTAGGCGCTCACCAGCGCCGAGACACGGCGCCATACGGGGAATGGGAGGGGGAGCGTGACGTACAGCAATAGCCCAAAGGGTTTCAATCGGGGTTGGGTAGCGGCACTACTGGCTTTGGCGCTGGGGGTCACCTCAAGCGCCGACGCGCAGTCGACGCAAATCGACCTCAATCAGTTCAGGCCAGCCGAGCTCGCGACGGACGGCTTTGCGGCCAGCACACCGGACGGTCAGGGACACCTGCGCTTCGGTTTTCAGGTGTGGCTCGACTACTCCGACGACCCGCTCGTAGTCGACATCGCAGGGGTCGAAACGGAGGCGGTGCACCAACAGCTCACGGGGCACCTGATGCTGAGCTTGGGCTTGGTGGACCACATCGTGCTCTTCGTCGATATGCCCTATCACTTCATGATCAAGCCTGGGGGCGCAGCAGCGGGCACATTCGACCTCAACGAGTCGAACCTCGGCGACCTGTACTTCGGCGCGCGATTCAACTTCTTCGGCACACGCGAGGACATCTTCCAGATCGGCGCACAGGCCACGATGACATTCAACACGGCGTCGGCCGCGCGCAGCTCGCAGGACTTCGCCGGCCAGGTCGGCAAGAGCCCCCATATCGGCGGCTGGTTCGAGCTCTTACTCAACTTCAACGCGGGTGACTTCGTCCGCATTCCGATTCAGGCGGGCTACAAGCTCGGCACGCAGGGTCAGCAGGTCACCCCGGACCTGTTCGTCGGAAACGAGTTCACGTTCGGCGGCGGGGTCATGATCATGATGGGCGACGACCAGTTCATGATCTCGGCAGAGGCGTTCGGGCGGACGGCGGCCAACAAGACTGTTGATTTCTGGGCGAAGAACGAGACCCCCGTCGAGGTACTCGGCGGCTTCAAGTGGCTGCCCGACTTTGGCTTTACGCTCGGCGTCGGCGGCAGCGCCGGCGTCACGAAGGGCTACGGAGCTCCCGATTGGCGTGTATTTGCGATGCTCGGCTACACGATGCCCGCCGACAAGAAGGCCCCCGATGCAGACGGGGACGGCATCCCGGACGAGCTCGATCAGTGCCCGAACGAGGCCGAGGACATGGACGGCTTCGAGGACGAGGACGGCTGTCCCGACCTCGACAATGACGGCGACGGCATTCCCGACACGGACGACAAGTGCCCGAACGAGGCTGAGGACATGGACGGCTTCGAGGACGAAGACGGCTGTCCCGACCCGGACAACGACGGCGACGGCATCCTAGACGTGGACGACAAGTGTCCGAACGACCCGGGCCCGCCCGAGAACAACGGCTGTCCCGATCCGGATCGCGACGGCGACGGCGTGCCCGACCGCATCGACAATTGCCCGGACGAGCCAGGCACAGTGGAGAACCATGGCTGCGAGGCGAAGCAACTCGTGGTCATTGGCGACGGCAAGCTCGATATCCTCGAGAAGGTCTACTTCAAGAAGGGTAGCGCCAAGCTGCAGAAGCGGTCCTGGGCCTTGCTCGACAATGTCGCGGCCGTCCTGATCGCCCACCCGGAGATCAAGAAGATCCGCGTCGAGGGCCACAGCGACAAGAGCGGTAGCCTCAGGTACAACATGATCCTCTCGAAGAAGCGGGCGGACACAGTGGTTCGCTACCTCGTCGGCCGGGGTCACGTGAACAGGTCACGCCTGGTCGCGAGGGGCTACGGTCCGAAGCAACCGCTCGTGAAGGACGCGAAGACGAAGGAAGAGGCCGCCCTCAACCGGCGCGTCGAGTTCCACATCGTCGACAAGGCAGAGCCGAAGGACTAGTCTTTCACGGCTGACAGGGGAACGGGCTCCGAGCTTTCGCTCGGGGCCCGTTTTGTTGGGCACTGGCACCGGCACCTCTCGAGACTTGCGGGGGCGCGAGCCCGAAGGGCGAAGCCCGGCGCGAACGCGCCGCCAAGCCCCTAGGGCGCGGAGGGAGGACTACGGGTGGGGGTGGGTGGGTCGGATGACTAAGCCACCAACGAGAACGAGTCGGCGAACTTCTTCAGCAGTTCGAGCGCCTGATCGATATCTTCGTAGGTATGTCCGCGGGTTACGTTCAGCCGGAGGCGCTCTTGGCCCTCTTTGACGGCGGGGTACATGATCGGGACCATCAGGACGCCGTTTTCGAGCAGGGCAACGTGAGTGAACATCGCTTTGGTCTCGTCGCGGATCATGATCGGCATGATGTGCGAGTTGCTCTCGCCGAGGTCGAAGCCGATCTCGGTGAGACCCTTGCGCATGTAGGTCGCCTTCTCGTGGAGCTCGCTCACCATCGCTTCGCCGTCAGATTCGAGCATGTCGAGGATGGTGCTTGCGGCGGCAACGATCGGGACCGGAAGCGATGCGCTGAACAAGAAGGAGCGCGCAGTGTGCTTGATGAAGTCGACGACGTCCGACTCGCCAAGAAGAATGCCGCCGATCCCGCCGAAAGTCTTGGAGAAGGTGCTGACGACGACCGGCACCTTCCCTTCGAGGCCGTACTTCTCGATGATGCCTCGGCCGCCCTTGCCGAGCGTGCCCGTTCCGTGTGCGTCGTCGCAGACGATGGCAACGTTCTCGTGGTTGGCGCAGACCTCGATGAACTCCTCGATATTCGCTTCGTCGCCATCGAGCGAATAGATACCCTCGATCAGCACGAGCGCGTTCTTGCGATCGCGCTTGCGCAGCACTCGGTCGAGCGCCTTGGCGCTGTTGTGATTGAAGAACCGGACTTCGGGAGCACGCATCGGAGTGCCCGCCGCGAGGAACGTGCCGTCTAGAATGCAGGCATGGCTGAGGTTGTCGAGAACGACCGTCGTGTCCTTGTCCGCCAGCGACATGATCGTGCCGACCATGGCCTGGTAGCCAGTGGTGAAGATGAGCGCTTTTTCAAATCCATACCAAGCCGCAAGGCGCGCCTCGAGCTCGACATGCGACGTCGCGGTGGCCTGAACGCGCGACGAGCTGAGGCCGCACGAGAACTGATCGACCGCCGCCTTCGCCGCCTCCTTGACCTTCGGGTGATTGGTCAGTCCGAGATAGTCGTTGGAGCTGAAGTTTACGATCGGCTTGCCGTTGATCGTCGTGTGCAGCCCGCCCGACTCGAACGGTCGAAAGTACGGGTAGATCTGCTGCGCCTGTGCGTCGCGCACGCGTTGGAGCTCCGTGTGCGCCTTTTCGGTAATCCAGCTCATCGGTTTCAGCGCGCCTAACGTAACGTAATTTCCCGCGGATACCACATTCGAAACAGGCCAACTGGCCGGTTTTCAAATGCTTGACGGAGATTGGTAACACAAGCATATACGGGCGGCATGTCGGATACGTTGAAGGACGAGCTGCGGCAGATCATCGCCGAAGTGACCGAAGTCGAAGATATCCCAGAGGATACGCCATTTGGGGACTTGGGAATCGACAGCATGATGGCGATTGAGATCGTGGCCGATGTCGAGAAGAATTACGACATCACCATCGCCGAAGACGAGCTCGCGGAACTGACGAACCTGAAAGCCGTCTACGACAAGGTTCAGCAGAAGCTCGGCGAAGCCAGTTAGCCAGCTCGTCGAAGCCGCGCCAACGCTACTTGGCCCGGCCGAAGATCTTCGACCCGGGCGGTACCGACTTGGTC
>JBATLA010000091.1:0-4477 GCA_049669945.1 Polyangiales bacterium
TTCGTGGAGAGCTCAAGATCAAGAACACCAACCGGACGGTTGGCACGATGCTGAGTCACGAGATTGCCAAGCAGTGGGGTGAGGAGCTTCTTCCCGAAGGCACCATCCACTTCAAGTTCGACGGCTCTGCAGGTCAGAGCTTTGGCGCCTGGCTGGCCAAGGGTGTGACCCTCGAGCTCGAGGGCGACGCGAACGACTACGTTGGCAAGGGATTGTCCGGCGGCAAGCTCATCGTCTACCCCTCGAAAAAGGCGACCTTCGTGCCTGCCGAGAACATGATCATCGGGAACGTCGTCCTCTACGGCGCTATCGCGGGGAAGGCCTTCTTTCGCGGCCGAGCGGCCGAGCGCTTCTGCGTTCGCAACTCCGGAGCCTGGGCGGTCATCGAGGGCGTGGGCGATCATGCCTGTGAGTACATGACCGGTGGCCGAGCTGTGATCTTGGGCGCAACAGGGCGCAACTTCGGGGCTGGCATGAGCGGCGGTGTCGCCTACGTGCTCGACGCCGACGGCACGTTCCCTTCGATGTGTAACCAAGAGATGGTCGCGCTCGAGCGACTCGAATACGAAGAAGAAATCGCGATCGTGAAAGGGCTCATCGAGGAGCACCTGGAGTACACCGGCTCGGCGGTCGCCAAGCGCGTGCTCGACAATTGGGACCGTTCGCTCGAGCAGTTCGTGAAGGTGATGCCGATCGACTACAAGCTCGTCCTTCAGAAGAAGGGCGACCTCAGCATGGGCGTTCCGAGGCCCGAGAGCGTCCCACCACTAGAGCGCGCGGCGGATTCTGTGGCGGAGTAAGACAATGGGTAAGCCAACTGGATTCAAGGAATTTCCAAGACAGACGGTTCCATACAGCGATCCGCTGAAGCGGGTCGAAGGATGGGACGAGTTCACCGTCGACGTGCCGGAGGAGCAGCTCCGGACTCAAGGCGCGCGGTGCATGGATTGTGGTGTCCCGTTTTGCCAGTCCGCGACCGGTTGCCCGATCGACAACCTCATCCCCGAATGGAACGACCTAGTTTACCACGGGCGCTGGCGAGAAGCGCTCGATCGTCTGCACAAGACGAACAACTTCCCGGAGTTTACCGGTCGTGTTTGTCCGGCGCCCTGTGAGGGTGCTTGCGTCCTCGGCATCAACGAGCCCGCCGTTACGATCAAGAATATCGAGTCCGCCATCGTAGACAGGGGCTTCGAAGAAGGCTGGATTCAGCCCGAGCCGCCCAAGGATCGGACCGGAAAGAAGGTCGCGGTCATCGGCAGCGGCCCCGCCGGCCTCACCGCCGCCCAGCAGCTCAATCGAGCCGGGCACAGCGTGACGGTGTACGAGCGCGACGACCGGATCGGCGGCCTCCTCACCTACGGCATTCCCAACATGAAGCTCGACAAGGGCTTCGTAGAACGACGCCTCGACATCATGCGGGCCGAAGGCGTCGAGTTCGTCACGAACGCGCACGTCGGCGTCAACACCGACATCAAGAAGATCCGCAGCGACAACGACGCGATCGTCCTCGCGTCTGGCGCCACCCGGCCGCGCGACTTGCCGATTCCCGGTCGCGATCTCGATGGCGTCCATTTTGCGATGGAGTTCCTGCTCAAGAACACCAAGAGCCTGTTGGACAGCAAGCTCGAGGACCGCGCCTACATTAGTGCGAAGGGCAAGCGCGTGGTCGTCATCGGTGGCGGCGACACCGGCACCGATTGCATCGGCACGTCGATTCGCCACGGCGCGACTTCGGTGGTCAACTTCGAGCTGTTGCCAAAGCCTCCTCCCGAGCGCCCAGACGACAACCCCTGGCCCGAATGGCCGCTCATCTTCCGGATCGACTATGGTCACCAAGAGGCGGCGGCGAAGTTCGGGAAGGACCCGCGCGAGTTCTGTGTGCTCAGCAAGCGCTTCGTAGACGACGGCAAGGGTCGCGTCGCGGGTGTCGAGACCGTCCGTGTCGAGTGGACCAAGGACGACGCGGGTAAGTGGCAGATGACCGAGGTCCCCGGGTCCCACGCGGTGTTTGAAGCGGACCTGATCTTTCTGGCCATGGGCTTCCTCGGCCCCGAAGACACGCTCGCCGAACAGCTCGGCCTCGAACGCGACGCCCGAAGCAACTTCAAGGCGGAGTACGGCAAGTACGCCACCAGCACCGAGGGGGTCTTCGCCGCCGGCGACTGCCGCCGAGGCCAGTCCCTCGTGGTTTGGGGAATCGCCGAAGGCCGAGGCGCAGCCCGCGCCGTAGACACCTTCCTCATGGGCTCCTCCGACCTCCCCGCCCCCGACTAGGGGACACGCTCCACCCTGAAAACCCCAACTGTTTCAACAGGTTGCCGGGCCAACCGCGAAAACGCGATTTGCTCAGCGACATCGCCGACGCGGCTGTGCGTTCTCGCGCTTGGGTCTGTAGGCCTTGGAGATCAAACGGGTTTTGGAGAGGGAGCATGTCCCCATGCATCCGTTCAAAGTGGACTTATCCGTTGGGGACGTGTTACGTTGGGTACTCGGGGTGATGGTCCCCGTCGTTCTTTTTCGATTCTTCTTTGCCTTGGCCGCTATCGGCGCAACTAGCGGTCGGAGCTTGCTTGCTACGCGCCGAGTGGATTTTCTGGTCCACTCGGCGCTTCTTTTCCTAATCCCCAAGGGCAGCTTGAACGCCTTTTGCTCAGGTACAGCGTTTGGAATCGCCGGAGGACGGGTTATCGTCCGGGCCCTCTTTCATTGGCCCAGCGAGGTGACCCGTGGTTCGACGACTTACTCTTGTTCTCTTGGTTCTTGGCATAGCAACCGTCGGTTGCAGTAGTAGCGACAGCGCACCCGGCGGTTCGGGTGGCACTGGCGGGGGTGGCGGCGGCGGCGGCGACCTCGAGTGGCCGCCTGAGGCCACGGTCTACTTCGACGAAGATCGCGTCTTCAACGCGGACTGCGCCACTGACGAGGACTGCGCCATGGCACTCGGCTACTACCATGCGTTCGATCGCTTCGTGCAGATGGATCTCCGACGGCGCCTACCCACCGGCCGAATTGGAGACATCCTGCCACCCGATCTTGCCGGGCTTCTCTCTGACGATTTCGCCGATCTTCGCGCCCTCTACTCGACACGAGACGGCCAGCCACTCGAGGATTATCTCTACGCCCAGACGTCCCCGAAAACGAAGGCGTTGATCGACGCCTATTCGGTCGGTGTCAACAAGTGGATCAGCGACATGAAGAACGGGGAGAACGGAGCGACGTTCCCGCGCGAGTTTACGCACCGTGCTTTGGACTACAGCCCCGAGGCCGTTCCAGAGTGGGAGCCTGAGGACAGCGTCGCCGCGATCCTCGCGGTCATCGAAGGTCTCACCAACGACGAGTCGGATCAGGTTCGCGCGGCCGTGGCGCGCGAGAACATCGACGACGACGCCAAGTTCTCCGACCTTTGGAGCCGGCGCCCGCTCGAGCCTTCGTCGATTCTGCCGCTCGACTGGGAGCCTCCTTCCCCACCCGCTGCCGCGGAGAAGAGCCGGCCCTCCGGCGGCTTCGATAGGACGTCACTCCCAGTTCACCCCGGAGCCCGCAACGTCATCCGACGCCTTCACGCGAAGCTCGAGCGCACGCTCGACTTGCGGAACCTGATTCTGGGCCCTGGCGATCGCCGTTCCGGCGATACGGGCTCCAACAACTGGGTGGTTGGTCCTTCCCTTACGACCGCGGGCAATGCATTGCTCTGCAACGACCCCCACCTTGGGATGTCGCAGCCCGCGTTTTGGTACATCGCCCACCTCGACGCCAAGACGAACGGAAGTGGCCAGATTCATTCCGCAGGCGGCACCTGGGCAGGCCTCCCGTGGGTCTTGATGGGACAGAACGAGCACCTGGCTTGGGGCCTCACCACCACGTACCTGGACCTCAGCGACGTTTACGTTGAAACGCTGGTCCAGGATGGTGACGGAAATCCGACTGGCGTCATGTTCAATGGCGAAGAGGTTCCGTTCGTTCGCGTGCCGTGGACGGTGAACTTCAGCGATGGCAGCACTGAGGACAAGGAGTTGCTCTTCGTCCCGCACCACGGCGCCGTACGCGAAATGGACATCGAAGCGGGCACAGCATTGACGCTGCGTTGGACTGGGAACGACGTCGATACCGACATCAACTACCCAACCCTGCTCAACCTCGCGACAAACATCGAGGAGGCGAAAGCGGCGATCGCGAACATCACCACCGCCGGCCAGAACCTCGTCGTCATCGACTCGGATAACAACATTGGTTGGTTCCCCTACAACCGCGTTCCCAAGCGAACTTGGGCCACCAATCTCGAAGGTGCAGCCCCGCCATGGCTCCCGCTCGACGGAACTGGCGACTACGAGTGGGACGAGTACTTCGCGCTCGAAGAGCTTCCACAAGCCATGAATCCGGAGTCCGGCTACGTCGCAACCGCCAACAACGACATGACGGGGTCCTTGTTCGATGGCGATCCGACGACGCTGCCAAACGGCGACCCACATCCGCC
>JBATLA010000092.1:0-1940 GCA_049669945.1 Polyangiales bacterium
GCCTTCGAGCGCGTCGAGGTCGAGTGCGTCGTCGTCTCCTTCGAGCGCGTCGAGGTCGAAGCCCACGTCGTCGCCGTCCAACGGCTCGCCGGGATCACTGAGATCCACGGCGTTGTTCTCCATCAGGCTCGGTAGCCAGGTCGAAAGCGCTGGAATATAGGTGACGATGATCAACGCGAGGCCGAGCAAACCGATGAACGGAAGCACGGACCGATAAAGCTGCGTGATCGGTTTGTTGAAGCGGAAGCTCGCGATGAAGAGGTTGAGGCCGACCGGCGGCGTCATGTAACCGATCTCGAGATTCAATAAGAAGACGATGCCGAGGTGGTACGGATCCACGCCGAACCTCAGCGCAATCGGCACGATGAGTGGCACCACGACGACGATCGCCGAGAAGATGTCCATCAGCATGCCGACGCCGATGAGGAAGACGTTGAGCGCGATGAGGAACATGACCTGCGAGGTGATGAAGCCCTCCATCGCGTCGAGAATCACCATCGGAACGCGCGCTTGAATCAGGAACGCGGTGAACCCGATGGCGGTTGCGAGAATGGCCAAGATTGCGCCGACCAGCGTCATCGATTCGCGGATGATGCGCGGCAGGTCGACCCGGAAGCTCACGTCTTTGTAGATCCACACCTCGATGACGAGCGTGTAGATGGCGGTGAACGCGGCGGCCTCGTGGATGCGGAGCAAGCCGCTGTACATACCGCCGAGCAACGCGATCGGGAGCAACGCCTCCCACTTGGTCTCCCACAGCGTGATGAACGCTTCCTTGGCGTGGAACTTCGTGCGCGGCATCTTGTTCTTGATGCCAGTCGCAGAGCTGTAGATCGCGAGCGCTGCGACCGTGATGATTCCGGGGATGAGGCCCGCCAGGAACAGCTTCTCGATCATGATCCCGGCGACGACGCCGTAGATGATCATCGGTACGCTCGGCGGGAACAGCAAGCCAAGCGAGCCGCCCGTGGTGACGAGGCCGAGCGAGAAGTTCTCCTTGTATTTGTCCGCGATCAGGGCCGGGTACAACAGACCACCGATGGCGACGATCGTGATGCCACTGCCGCCGGTAAAGGTCGTGAAGAAGGCGGAAGCGACCAGGCACACCATTGCCAGGCCGCCGGGCATCCAGCCGAGCCAGGCGCGGGACATCTTGACGAGGCGGTGGGGCGTACCGCTCTCCGCCAGCACGTAACCGGCGAAAGTGAACAGTGGAATCGTGACCAGGAGCGGCGAGTCCGCGAATTTCTCACTGAATACATCGTTCGCCGTGCCGGTGATGCTGGTGTCCGGAAGCGCCCCGAAGAGAAGCATTGCCGCAGCGCCGAAGATGGCGAAGAGCGGCGAACCCAGAAGGGCGAGCGCGACGAGCAGGACAATCCAAATCGTATCCATGGCTCAGCCCTCCCCTTCTGCGGCGGGGGGAAGCTTGTTGGTAATGAAGGCTCCGCTTGCCGCGAGCGCGCGGCTCAAGAAGCGAATCGACATCCAGATGAACATCGCGGGAACGATGAGTTGGAGCGCGACATCCGGTGTGGACATCTGCGCACCAAACACCTCGAGGCCGTTTCGTATCGCGCAGAAGATGCTGGGGCGTGAGAGCCCAGCGTCGGTCAAGATCTGAAGCGGCGCCTCACAGATGTGAATCATCTCGTCGGAAACGCCGAGCACCGAGTACTCGAGCGGAATCTCGCGCGCGTTGTTCAGGACCGAGAGCCAAAAGACCCGTCCGAGGTAGAAACAGGTGACGGCCGAGAAGATGCAAACGATGGCGCGCAGAAATTGCTTGCCGCGTGGAGGAGCAAGCCGAGGCAAGACGTCGATGGCGATGTGCTTTTCGTCGTAGGTCGAAAGCGAGGCGCCGAAAAACGCAAGCCAGAGGGTGCCCTTCTGCAAGAACGAATCGGCCCATTCCATGCGCTCGAGCACGAGGTTGGCCC
>JBATLA010000093.1:0-4686 GCA_049669945.1 Polyangiales bacterium
GCCTAGGCTCGCGCTTCCCCCTGGAAGACGCTAAGCTTTGGCCATCGAACCATCCGCGCAGAGCAGCCCGACGGGGGCCGATGTGGCCGCCGATATCGAAGTGGCCGACCCAACGTTGCTGCTCAAGCTCACGGGCCCAGGGGGCTCGAACTTGCGGGTGCTCGAGGCCGAGCTTGGCGTATCGATGGGGTTGCGGGGCTCGACGATACACGTCCAAGGCCCAAATCGAGACGTCGAGCTCGTCGAGCGGGTCTTGCACGAGCTCATCGACGCGTTGCAGCACGGCGAGCTCTCGCCGGTAGAGATCGCGCGCGCGGCAAGGACGCTGCAGGCCCACCCCGAGATGAGGCTTCGCTCTTTGCTCGACGATGTGGTGCTGACTACTTCGAGCCGTCGCATCGTGTCGCCCAAGGGCGTTACGCAGCAGCGCTACATTCAAGCGATCCGGTCGCGTGACATCGTCTTTGGAATCGGACCGGCAGGCACGGGCAAGACGTACCTCGCGATGGCCATGGCGGTCCGGGCTCTTCAGGAGCGACAGGTGAAACGCATCATCTTGACGCGTCCCGCGGTCGAGGCCGGCGAGCGTCTGGGCTTCTTGCCAGGCGATCTCGCCGAGAAGATCAACCCCTATTTACGTCCGCTCTACGACGCCCTGCACGACATGATGGAGCCCGGACGCATTACGGCGCTGCTGGAGCGCGGCACCATCGAGGTAGCGCCCTTGGCCTTCATGCGTGGCCGCACCCTGAACGACAGCTTCGTGGTGCTCGATGAGGCCCAAAACACCACGGCCGAACAAATGAAGATGTTCCTGACGCGCCTGGGGTTCGATTCGAAGACCGTGATCACCGGCGACGTGACCCAGGTCGACCTGCCGGGCGGCGCTCGGAGCGGCCTCCGTCATGCGCAGAGAGTGCTCTCCAACATCGAAGGCATCGACTTCGTCTACTTCTCCCACGCCGACGTCGTACGCCATCCGCTCGTACAACGGATCGTCCAGGCCTATGAGGCGCATGAATCGGGATCTTCGGGCGGTGACATCTAAGCGCGCCCTGGTATGCTAGCCGCCACATGACGAATCGAATCTACGATGGCGCGTTGGACCTCATCGGCGGTACGCCCCTAGTGCGCCTCGCACGAATCGGCGGCGAAAAAGGGGTCGAAATCTGCGGGAAGCTCGAGTCGAGCAACGTCGCTGGCTCGGTCAAAGATCGGCCGGCGCTCTCGATGGTGCTGGCGGCGGAAGCGGCGGGAGATCTCAAGGGCGGCTCGACCATCGTCGAGGCGACCAGCGGCAATACGGGAATCAGCCTCGCGATGATCTGCGCGGTGCGAGGCTACCGATGCGTCATCGTCATGCCCGAGGACATGAGCGAAGCGCGCCGCCACCTCCTGAAGTCGTATGGTGCGGAGGTCGTGCTCACCGCTGCCGAAGACGGGATGGCCGGCGCGGTCGAGCAGGCGGAGCGGATCCTCACGACGACACCCGGCGCGCTGATGTGCGGTCAGTTCGACAACCCCGCCAACCCTGACGTGCACGCGAAGACGACCGCCGAAGAGATCTGGGAAGCGACAAGCGGCGAGGTCGACGCGTTCGTCGCCGGCGTGGGAACGGGCGGCACGCTGACCGGGGTCGGCCGGGTCCTCAAGAAGCGAAACCCCAAGGTCCGCATCGTCGCGGTCGAGCCACGTGCCAGCGCAGTGCTCTCCGGTGGAAAGCCCGGGCTTCACGGTATCCAGGGCCTCGGGGCGGGCTTCATTCCAGAGGTGCTCGACACCGACCTGATCGACGAGGTGGTTACGGTCTCCGACCTTGCTGCCGAGCGCATGACCAAGCGCCTTGCGCGAGAGGAGGGCCTGTTGCTTGGTCCATCCGCGGGCGCGAACGTGCACGCGGCGCTGGAAATTGGGCGCAAGCTGAAGTCTGGCCAGCGGGTCGTCACCATTCTGTGCGATGGCGGCGAGCGTTACCTCTGCTGAGCCGCGATGAAGAGCCTCGTCCAGGTGTCGCGGAAGTTGAGCCGCGAGGTTGGGAAGCTCAGCTTCGCCGACCCGGTAACCCACGTCTACAACCCGCTCGAGTACGCGCGGCGCCCGCACGAGCTCTACCTCGAGCGCTTCGGCGCAAGTCCCAAGGAGGTCGTCTTGGTCGGGATGAATCCTGGGCCATTCGGGATGGCGCAGACCGGCGTTCCCTTTGGTGACGTGGCGTTCGTCCGAGATTGGATGAGGATCGAGGGCAGAGTCGACCATCCCACCGATGAACATCCCAAACGGCCGGTGAGCGGCTTCGACTGCAAGCGCTCGGAGGTCAGCGGTTCGCGCCTCTGGGGTTGGGCACGCGATCGCTTCGGCGCTCCGGAAGCGTTCTTTTCACGCTTCTTCGTCGTCAACTACTGCCCATTGGTCTTCCTCGAAGCGAGCGGGCGCAATCGTACGCCCGACAAGCTGCGTGTCCCAGAGCGTGAAGGGCTCCATGCGATCTGCGACGACACTCTCCGCGCGGCGATTGGCATCCTGCAACCCGAGCGGATCGTCGGTATCGGTGCATGGGCGACCAAACGGGCGCGGGCTGCACTGGGAGATCGTGGGGCGCCCATTGGGACGGTGTTGCATCCGAGCCCGGCGAGCCCGAAGGCGAACCGCGGCTGGGCGCCGCAAGCGGAATCTGACCTCCGCGCGTTGGGGATCAAGTTCTAGGCGCGCGACCCTCAGGCATGCGCTATCATCCCCCCTGGGGATCGAACCGATGTTGAACAGAGTCGTCTACATTGCGGCCATCGCGGCGCTCGTATGGGGCTGCGGGCACGAGTCTGCCGCGACACAGCAAATCCGAAGCGCGGCTTCGGTCGACCTCGAATGTGACGCTTCGATGATCGAGTTCGTCGACGATCAACCGATGGAGAAACGGGTCACTGGCTGCGGGCGGACTCTCACGTACATGTACAAGTGCAACATGGCGGATGGCGGCGGGCAGAGCTGCAGATGGAAGCCGGTCCGCGCCGACAGCAACAAGCTCTAGCCGCCGTCGGGCTGCCCTGCTCGAATCTGGACGCGAAGCGCTGCGATGTCCGGGTTGCTTGGATCGAATTGCTCAGCCGCATCGAGTGCGGCGTTCGCGGCGTCTACGTCTCCGGCCTCGAGTGCCTCTCGGGCCTGCCCGAACGCGTCTTTCGCAGCTTCCTCGCGTTCATGCGGCGAGAGCGCATCAGACCCAGCATCGGCGCCCACGTCGGCGCCCGCGTCCGCGTCAGTGTCAGCGACAGGGCTCGTGCCAGCGCCAGCGTCCCGAGCGTCATATCGCTCTATCGTCATCCAAAGCGCGCCCAGGATTCCGAGCGTCACCACCATCATGAAGGGTAAGCTCTTGCGCCTGCGCGCGGCCTTGCGCGGCTTCCGACCGTCATATGCCTCACGTAGCGCCGACACGAAGGTCCGTGCGCTGGCGTAGCGGCGCGCTGGTTTCTTTTCGAGCGCCCGCAGGATTGCCGCATCGACGGACGAGGGAATCGACGCGCCTCGATTGGCTTCGCTCGGCGGCACGGGACTTCCATTCATGACCGCATGTGCGACCGCTATCGCCTCGGTGCCCGGGAAGGCGCGCTCGCCGCTCACCGCCTCGTAGATGACGGCGCCAAACGAAAACAGATCGCTTTGCTCGCTATACTCGCCACTCCGGAGCGTCTCGGGCGCCGAATAGCATGGCGTTCCGAGGAACTGCCCTTCCTTCGTGAGGTCGGCATTCGGGACCCGGGCGATTCCGAAGTCCGCGAGCTTCACTTGCCCGTTGTCCGTGATCAGCAGGTTCTCGGGCTTCAGGTCACGGTGGATCACGCCGGCGACGTGCGCTGTCGCGAGAGCGTCTCCGACCTGCTGCGCCACTTCGATCAAGCGCTCCCGACGGAGGGGCCCCCCCTTCTTGATCTCCTCTTTGAGCGTGTGGCCCTGCACATACTCGAACACGAGGTACGGACCGACATCTGGATCGTCGCCGACGTCGAATATCTGAACGATATTGGGATGATGCAGGCGCGCGGCCGCCCGAGCCTCGTTCTGAAATCGGCCGAGGAACACGTCCCGCGTTTCGGCATCGAGGACGAGGTCGCGGAGCGTCTTCACGGCCACGGGCCGATCCAGGTCCGCATCGTGCGCGAGATAGACGGTGCCCATCGAGCCGGACCCGAGAAGTCCATCGATTCGGTAGCGACCGATCCGTGTTGGCAGCTCTGCCATGAGCGCGATCTAGTGCATCGAGGACTACTAGGCTAGAGACGGTGCAACTTGACCGTGTTCGTGCGTCCCGATGTAGGCCAGCCCACGACCATGGCAAAGGCTTCCCCCGTCTTGCAGAGCTTTTCGCTTGCAAGCAATGCCGTGGCGATACGCAGTGTCTCATCCAAGGACTCGGGAGGGACTTCCACGCGTGGAATGACGCCCCATTCGAGCGCAAGGCGCCGTGCGACCCGCACCTCGCTCGTAATCGCGAGGATCGGCGCCTTGGGCCGGTGTTCCGCGAGCAGGCCGGCCGATCTGCCGTCGTGGGTGAATACGACCACCGCCTTGAGCGGCAGGTGCGCCGTCAACACCGCTGCGGCGCGCGCGGCGGCGTTGGAAAACGGCCCGTCCTCGTCGCCGACGTTTTGAAGCTCGCCGAACTCGCGCGCGAGATCTTCGATGTAATCG
>JBATLA010000094.1:0-4317 GCA_049669945.1 Polyangiales bacterium
TGCGACGGGGTTGCTTCGCGCGGACCGATGACCCATGGTCGGCCCCGAAAGCGCAGCCGTTCGATGTCCCGAGTCGTTTCATCTGCTGACGAGCGTCCCGACCTTGCCCTGTTCATTCCGTCCTACGCCGGCGGGGGTGCAGAGCGCGTCGCCATCTTTCTCGCGCGGACGCTTGCAGCAGCAGGGCTCCGCGTCGATTTCGTCGTTGCGCGAAGCCGCGGCGAGCTTCGTGATGAGCCGCTCGGAGGGGCCGTGAAGGTGGAGCTCGGCGCGCTCGACGAGTTCCTCGCTGGACCAGCCTGGGTGCGATATATCAAACGGAGACGACCGCGGTGCGCGATGTCGATGGTTCGCACGGCCAACTTCAACTCCGGGATCGGCGCAGTGATGGTCCCGGACGTTCCGGTGATCGTGAATCTGCGAATCGCGACCCTGTGCGATCCGGCTGCGCAGTGGTGGTTTCGGCGCTGGTTCGGTCTCGGACCAGAGCGTCGCTTGTACCAGCACGCAGCTCGGATCATCGGCGTTTCCCAGGGAGTCGCGGACGAGGCAGCCGAAGTGTTCGGCGTCCCTCAGAGCCGGGTGCTCTCGATTCCGAATCCACGGCAGTCGCGGGAGGTCTCGCAGCAAGTCGCCGCCGAGCACGAGGCGCTGTTCGACGCCCCGGTCGTCATGGGCGTGGGCCGGCTCGTGCCTCAGAAGGACTTCGAGACATTGCTCCGCGCCTTCGCGGACGTCGCGAGATCCCGCGCCTTGCATCTAGTGATTCTCGGCGAAGGTCCCGAGCGCAGCTCGTTGCTGGAGCACGCCTCCGAGCTCGGGATCGCTGATCGGGTCTTTCTTCCTGGCTTCGTCCCAAACCCTCAGGCGTATCTTCAGCGCGCGAGAGTCTTTGCGCTCTCCTCGCGCAATGAAGGGTTTCCCGGAGCGCTCATCGAGGCGATGGAAGCAGGGGCCGCGATTGTCTCGACCGACTGTCGTTTCGGGCCGGACCAGATCCTCGATGGCGGACGATTCGGACGCTTGGTGCCCGTGACTGACGCGAAGAGCCTCGCAGAAGCGCTCGAACGGGAGCTCGACGCGCCCGACCTTGGCCCAGCCGCCCGACGTGCGGAGCGCGCTGAGTGGATGCAACAATTCGATCCAGCAGTCATCACCCAGCGCTACTTGAAGCTGATTCGCGAGGTGATCGCCGAAAACACCGCCTGATGTGCGCCAGCCAAACCTTCCGGTTATGCTGATCGCCGAGGTCGCAATCAATTCATGAAGATAATCGTCACGGGCGGTGCCGGGTTCATTGGCGCCAACTTCCTGAATCAGCTGGTGCCGGCGCTCCCGGAGCACCAGTTTATCAATCTCGACAAGCTCACGTACGCGGCCAATCTCGGCAGCCTGCGCTCCATCGATTCGCTCGCGAACTACCAGCTCCGCCGCGCCGACATCACTGACGCGGAGGCCGTCGATGCGGTTTTCGATGAGTTCGACCCCGACCTGGTGGTTCATTTCGCAGCAGAAAGCCACGTCGACAGGAGCATCCTCGGACCTCGTGAGTTCGTTCGCACCAACATCGAGGGGACCTTCAATCTTCTCGATGCTTGCCGGAAGCGTTGGACCGGCGACGACAACCGTTTGTTCCATCACGTGAGCACCGACGAGGTTTACGGGTCGCTCGGTGACACTGGCCTCTTCGAGGAAACGACCCCGTACGATCCCTCGAGTCCGTACTCCGCGTCCAAAGCCGCGAGCGATCACATCGTGCGCGCCTACCACCGCACCTACGGGCTCCCGATCAAGATCACGAACTGCTCGAACAACTACGGGCCGATGCAGTTCCCCGAGAAGCTCATCCCGTTGATGATACTCAACGCGCTCGAGCGAAAGCCGCTTCCGATTTACGGGGAAGGGCTCAACGTCCGGGATTGGCTGTACGTCACCGACCACTGTGAAGCGATCTGGACCGTCATCGAGAAGGGTCGAGTTGGTCGCACCTACAACGTCGGAGGCAACAACGAGATGCGCAACATCGACGTGGTCGACACGCTCTGCCAGATTGTCGCCGAGGAGACGGGCAGCGATCTCGGTGAGCTCCAGGCGCTCAAGCAGTTCGTCACCGATCGCCCCGGGCACGATCTCCGATACGCGATCGATGCCAGCCGCATCCAAGAAGAATGTGGCTGGGCGCCGCAAGAAACTTTTGACACGGGCATCCGCAAGACGGTCCAATGGTACCTGTCGAACCAGGAATGGGTGAACGACGTTCGCTCAGGCGACTACCGTAAGTGGATGGACCTGAACTACGGCGACCGAACGGGGCAAACGCAGCCATGATCAAAAAGGGCATCATCTTGGCCGGTGGGACCGGCACGCGTCTGCATCCGTTGACCAAGGGTCTGAGCAAGCAGCTCATGCCGATCTACGACAAGCCGATGATCTACTACCCGCTTTCAACGCTGATGCTTGCGGGGATTCGCGAGGTCCTCATCATCACGACGCCGCATGAGCAGGCGCTCTTCCAGGGTTTGCTCGGCGATGGGCAGAGCTGGGGACTTCGCGTCGAGTACGCCGTGCAGCCGAGCCCCGACGGGCTCGCGCAGGCGTTCTTGATCGGCGAGGATTTCATCAACGGTGACGCCTGCGCGCTCGTGTTGGGTGACAACATCTTCTACGGGCACGGATTGCAGGGGTTGCTCGAGGAGAGCGCGCGGCAGTTGGAAGGCGCCACGGTGTTTGGCTACTACGTCAGTGACGCGACTGCCTATGGCGTCGCCGAGTTCGACGAGAACGGCGTGGTGATCGGCCTCGAGGAAAAGCCCAAGAAGCCGAAGTCTCACTATGCGGTCGCCGGGCTCTACTTCTATGACGAGAACGTCGTTGACCACGCCAAGAACCTCCAACCTTCGGCGCGCGGAGAGCTGGAGATCACCGACCTGAACCGCAGGTACTTGAATGATGGCAAGCTTCGACTCCAGAAGTTCGGCCGTGGCGTTGCCTGGCTCGATACGGGGACGCCGGTCGCCTTGCTGCAAGCGGCGAACTTCGTGCAGACGATTCAGGAGCGCCAGGGCTTGCGCGCTTCCTGCCCGGAGGAGATCTCGTTCCGAAAGGGGTGGATCGACGCCGAGCAGCTCGCCCGTTTGGCCAAGCCCCTCGAGAAGACGGAGTACGGGCAGTACCTTCAGGCGCTCGCCGAAGGCTTGGACATCTGATGAAAGTTCACCCGGCGAGTATCGAGGGCTTGCTGATCATCGAACCTTCCGTGTTCGGCGATGAGCGCGGCTTCTTCATGGAGGCGTACTCCCGCGATCGATACGCCGAGGCGGGGCTCCCGAGGGAGTTCGTGCAGGACAACGTATCGCTTTCAGCCCGCGGGATCTTGCGGGGCCTCCATCTTCAGCACCCGAATGGCCAGGGAAAGCTCTGCTCCGTGCTCGACGGTGAGGTCTATGACGTCGCTGTCGACGTCCGGGTCGGCTCTCCGACGTTCGGTTCCTGGGAAGGCGTGACGCTGTCTTCGGAGAACAAGCGGCAGCTCTACGTTCCGCCGGGGTTTGCGCATGGCTTCTGTGTTCTGAGCGAGCGGGCGCTCTTCTCCTACAAGTGCACGGACTTCTACTCGGCTGCGACCGAGATCGGTGTCGCCTGGAACGATCCCGACATCGGCATCGACTGGCCGATCGACGCGCCCCGGCTGTCGGCCAAGGACGCGAAGAACCCACTGCTGAAGGACATTCCCCAAGGAAAGCTCCCGAGCTATGGCTGAGTGGGCGCTGATCGGTGCCGACGGAATGCTCGGGCGCGCCTGGCAAGAGTTGCTCGAAGCCCGCGGTGTCGAGCACGTCGCGACCACCATCGAGGATCTGGACATCACGGACGCGAATGCCGTCGCGAAGGTCGTGACGCCTGGCGTGAAGTGGGTCGTGAATTGCGCGGCGTACACGCTCGTCGATGCCGCCGAGGAGCACGAAGCGCTCGCCAACGAAGTGAACGGCTACGCCGTCGGCCGCATGGCCGAGCGCTGCAAAGAGGTCGGCGCCAAGCTCCTCCACTACAGCACCGACTACGTCTTCGACGGCACGGCGACGAAGCCGTATCGAACCGACCATCCCCGAAGCCCGGTCAACGCCTACGGCCGAAGCAAGGCCCTCGGCGAGGAGCTCCTCGAGAAGTCCGGCGCCGAGCACCTCTTGGTGCGCGGAAGCTGGCTTTACGCGCCCTGGGGTCAGAACTTCGTCCTCACGATGCGAAAGCTCGCGAAGAGCCGCGACCGCCTCCGGGTGGTCGACGATCAGCGGGGACGGCCGACGGACAGCCGCAGGC
>JBATLA010000095.1:0-2733 GCA_049669945.1 Polyangiales bacterium
GCCGAGGTCCGAGCGAATCGCTGCGGCTTCGGTGTCCTTGAGCGCAGCGCGCATCAAGTGAAGCGCGAGGCTCCGCGCGGGCGCCGGCTCGCGGAGCTTCCACCAGGTGGTCGAGGGCGGCTCCTGCACCAAGCGAAGCACCAAGGCATCCCAGTCGCACACCTCGACAACGCTTTGTAGGAGCTGCCGTTGGGACGTGGCGACGCGTCGGTCGACGTTCGCGCCGACGACCAGACCGTGCTCGAATGACACGGTTGCCGAGCGCCCAGCGCCGCGAAGGTGCAGCGTACCGCTCGCACCCGCCCGGTCGAGACCGAGCAGAACACGACAGACCATCGTTGCGCTGGGGAGCGTGCCCATCAATTGCGGATAGGCGATTGACCCATCGGTGGCCAGTTTTCAGCGTGACGCGGCGTAGCGAGGATCGCCCGGGCGCAGCGCGAGCGCGTTTCGGATCTGCGCGAACCGCGCGGACACCGATGTCGGGGCAACACCATATCGACGCGCGACCTCGGCCTGCGTGCAACCCGGCCGCTGCTCGACGACGGCAATGGCGTACTCCAAAGCGGCCGCCAACACCTCGGGCTTCGTCACACGAAGCTCGCAATGCGCTTGCATGTCAGACCACAACTGAGTGGCGCGCTCGATCTCCGCGCGCGAGAACCCTGCTTCGCCCATCTTGCGCTGCACGGTCTCCGCGACGCGGTCGCCAGGAGGACGACGCACGTTGGCGGGTGCGGCAGGCGCATCGGTGGCGCCGGCCTGAATCCACTCGAGCAAGGCGCGGTGGTCGGGATTGCACGGCCCCTTCTCGTGGGCGAGCTCCGCCAGCCGCTGGGCCTCTTCGAGGTCGCCCAGCCGCGCGACGCAATGGGCGAGCGAGCCGATGATCTCGTCATGATCGGGCTCGAGCTCGAACGCGCGGCGAAGGTGGCGCTCTGCGTCTGGCGCATTGTCGAGCGCAACGTCCATCAAGTGGCCGAGGTTGTGATGATACCAAGGCGTCTGCGGTGCGAGCTGCGAGGCTTCGCGATACGAACGCACGGCGACGCGGTAGTTGCCAAGCAAGGCGTGGCAAAGACCCATCAACGCGTGAAGCACGTCGTCGTCAGTGCAGTGGGCGAGCACACGACGCAGATGCAACGCCGACTTCCATGGATTGTCCTCGAGGTGAAGCTCCGCCAAATGACGGTGCGCAAACAGCGCGGCGTCGCTGCCGTCCTCAGTCATGGACAGGAGCTGGGTCAGCAGACCTTCGGCTCGCTTCGACGAAGCTTCGAGCGCTTCTTCCGCCTGCGCCCAAACTTCCTCGACCGTGCTCGCCTGTCGACCCATCTGCATTCGTATAGCCCTTCGGTTTTTTGAAAGCAAGACTCGACCATTCTGCACAGCGCGCCGCCATGAGGTATGCTTGCCCACGTCATGCCTCGAGATTTCGATGAAGAGCAGTCCTCGGACTCCGAAGAACAGGAAGGGGAACGCCGTTGGTCGGAAGGTGTCTTGCGCGACACACTCCGCCGAGCGGTCGAGAAAGGAATTGAAGCAGGTGTTGGCACGCTTCGAAGCGCAGACAGCGCACTGCGTGGCGTTACACAGGACGGAAAGCTCCCGAAAGAGGTGATCGGCTACGTGTTCGCGTCGGTCGACGAAACGAAGAACGCGCTGGTTCGCGGTGTCGCGAAAGAAGTGCGCGACTTCCTGGAAGCGACCGATATTGCTGGCGAGTTCTACCGCGCCCTCACCTCGCTATCATTCGAGGTGAAGACCGAAATCCGTTTCATCCCCAACGATGCAGGCGGTGTTCGGCCCCAGGTGAAGGCGCGCGCCGTACAAAAGCGCAAGCGCCGCAAAGGCGTCGTCGAGACGGAGCAGATCATCCCGCCGACCGACGATTCGGGTGAGTCCTGAGCGGGATGACCGCTCCCGGGAAAGTGTATTTGGTGGGCGCCGGCCCCGGTGATCCGGAGCTAATCACGGCACGCGGCCTCCGCCGGCTCCAAGAAGCCGACATGGTCCTCTACGACGCACTGGTTCACCCGGATCAGCTCCAGGCCGTGAAACCCGGGGCGGAGCTGGTCTTCGTCGGAAAGCGCGCTGGTCGCGTCAGTGAACGTCAGGCGGCGATCAACGGGCGCCTGGTCGAAGCCGCACGCGCAGGAAAGACGGTCGTCCGACTCAAAGGCGGCGACCCGTACCTCTTCGGACGTGGCTCGGAAGAAGCCGAGCTTCTCGCCGCCGCGGGTGTTGCGTTCGAAGTCGTGCCGGGCGTGCCCTCCCCGCTCGCGGCGACCGCGTATGCGGGCCTCTCTTTGACGCATCGCGAGCTCGCTTCCAGCGTGGCCTACGTCACGGCGACCGAATCGGTCGAGAAAGACCGGACGGGGCACGACTGGTCCAAGCTCGCGACCGCGACCCAGACGCTCGTCATCTTCATGGGGATGCGGAAGCTCGACTCGCTGGCGAAGCTGCTGGTCGAGCATGGTCGTTCGGCGGACACTCCCGTTGCCGTCGTGCAATGGGCGTCCCTTCCGAGACAGCGTACGGTCGTCGGGAC
Organism: Polyangiales bacterium; assembly: GCA_049669945.1. GTDB lineage: Bacteria > Myxococcota_A > Polyangia > Polyangiales > Houyiibacteriaceae > SG8-38. The sequence continues at coordinate 2,555 of JBATLA010000095.1, forward strand.
GCTCGCCGACATCCACTCACGGGCCTCGGAGGCGGGGCTCGGGCTTCCTGCGCTCACCATCGTCGGCGAAGTGGTCCGTCTGCGCGACAGCTTGCGCTGGTTCGATACGAAGCCTCTGTTCGGCAAGCGCGTGCTCGTGACTCGCGCGGTGCATCAAGCGGGCTCGCTAGCGGGCCTAC
>JBATLA010000096.1:0-2491 GCA_049669945.1 Polyangiales bacterium
GGTCCGGGTCGTCCACCGCGTCGCACTTGTTCATGAACACCACCATCGTCGGAACTCCGACCTGGCGTGCCAGAAGAACGTGCTCTTTGGTCTGCGGCATCGGGCCGTCCACACCGCTCACCACCAGAATCGCGCCGTCCATCTGCGCCGCGCCTGTGATCATGTTCTTGACGTAGTCGGCGTGGCCCGGGCAATCGACGTGAGCGTAGTGACGGTTGCCCGTCTGGTACTCCACGTGGCTCGTCGCGATCGTCACCGTCTTGGTGTCGTCACGCTCGGTGCCGCCCTTGGCGATGTCCTTGTAGCTCTTGACTTCACCGCCGTGCTTGTCGCTCATGACCTTCATGATCGCAGCCGTCAGCGTCGTCTTGCCGTGGTCGATGTGACCGATCGTGCCTACGTTGATGTGTGGTTTGTCGCGGACAAACTTTTCTTTAGCCATCGTTCGATTCCTACTTCGTCGTTCTTCTGAGTGAGGTTGCTGGAGCTCACTTAATCCGTGGAGCCCAGGATGAGATTTGAACTCACGACCTCCCCCTTACCAAGGGGGTGCTCTACCACTGAGCCACCTGGGCACAAACCTGATTGTTCTCGTCGTTCACCTGTCTTGCTCTTGCGGGCTGGAGCGGGCGACCGGGCTCGAACCGGCGACATTCAGTTTGGAAAACTGAGGCTCTACCAACTGAGCTACACCCGCAAATCTCTGTTCTCTTTGTCTCCTGGTGGAGGGTGGTGGGTTCGAACCACCGTAGGCATAAGCCGGCAGATTTACAGTCTGCTCCCTTTGACCGCTCGGGCAACCCTCCATGTTTGCTACGCTTTTGTCGATAGAGCTGGCGATGAGACTTGAACTCATAACCGCCGGTTTACAAAACCGGTGCTCTACCAATTGAGCTACGCCAGCATGACGGCGGCGGCTGTACTACGTGCCGACCCCCGCGAAGTCAAGGTAATCGGCGCTCAAAGGCCAGACGACGGAGGCACGCAGGCCTTCCGGTCCTGCTTCCCATCGACGAAGACGACGTTGGCCGAGCAATTGGACCAATTCGCCTCGTCACGATTGCGATTGCACTCTGGCTTGTCCTGGCAGAGCCGGAAACAGTAGTTCGCTTCGCCACCGCCATCGCCATGGGTGACGCAAGCTGACCCTTCCGGGCAGTCCGCGTCGCCTTCGCAGCCCTCCAGCCCACAATAGCCGCCCGTGAATTGCGTGAGGCACTCGAGGTTGATGTCCTCGTCTGCGGATTCGCACTCGGCCGCGTCATTGCACTGTGCGCCGACCCCGATTCGGTCCGCCTCTGTCTCCCCGGAATCCCCGCACCCGAGCACGAGCCCCGAAACGGACAGCGCAAGAGCAAACACATACATAAACCTACACATGGTCACCTCTCCTGCCTAGAGCGTAGCGTGCTCAACCCGGTTCCGCCCGTTCGCCTTCGCGGCGTACATCGCACGATCCGACGCCCTGAGGAGTCCGTCGAGCTCATCTCCATGGTCCGGAAACGCCGCCACGCCGACGCTCGCCGTCACCGACAGATAAGGCGCGCTCGGGATCGTCATGGCTTCCACGGCTGCACGGCACCTCTCGGCCGCTCCCATCGCCTGCGACAAGTCGGCGCCTGGCAAGAGGACGACGAACTCTTCGCCCCCGAAACGGCCCACGATGTCATCGGCCCGAAGCATCGACTGAATCGCGTGGGTCGTTTGCTTGAGAACGAGGTCACCCCGCGCATGCCCGTGCGCATCATTGATTCGCTTGAAGTGATCGAGGTCGACCATCAGCACCGCGAGGGGCTTGTCTTCCTCGCTGGCCCTCAGCAGCGCCCGCTGCATCACCGCGACGGCGAAGCCACGGCTGTACGCACTGGTGAGAGAATCGAACTGCGCCGCCTCGTAGAGATTGCGCTCATCCTCGCGCCAAACGCTGATCAGATGGTCCATGACGATCGCGAGCGGAATGTAGATGAGAGCCGCAGCGGTGGCCCGCTCGGCCGCGACCTTGAGGATGTCCGACGGCTCGAGCGACACCTCGAACAACGCGAGGAAGGGAAGGACGCCCGCCTTGCTCAGAAAGTGCATCACGAACATCGATACAAACCATCCGATCACAGCGAACCAGAGGTAGCGCCGCCGAAGCAAGACCATGCCCAAGAGCAACGCAGCCACCGTGATCAATCCACTCGCCGCCGTGTACGGGCCGAGTGCGTAGCAAACCGCCGTCCCGGTCACGATGTGGGCCGCGACTGTGCCAAACATAAGCCAGGAGAACCCGTTATTGCTCGGGTTCGGTCGGAGCCAGGTCCACAAGTAGAACGCGACCCAACACGCGAGCGCGCAGATCGCCAAGATCGTCGTCGTTCGAAGCGCAGCCTCGTCGTTCGGGCGCTCCAGCAAGAACGGCCAACCATCGAAAGCGGCAAAGGAGATCGTGACGATCACCATCAGGAGCGCTGTCAGGAACTGCACGTAGAGCGAGCGTCCACGTGCATTC
>JBATLA010000097.1:0-5028 GCA_049669945.1 Polyangiales bacterium
GCGATGTGGTCGGCCTCGAGGGCGGGCTTGGGGTCGGCAAGACGACCTTCACGCGCGAGGCGGTGCATGGCCTCGGCGTCGCCGAGGAGACGCCGGTCACGAGCCCCACGTTTGCGCTCCTTCATCAATACGAAGGACGGCTCCCGATAGGGCACGCCGACCTCTACCGTCTCGCGGGCGGAGGCGAGCTCGAGGAGCTCGGGCTCGACGAGCTGCTCCAGGATGGCGCGGTGTTGTTCGTCGAGTGGGGTCGGAAGTTTCCCGAGATGGCCGAACGGACGAGCCTCTGGGTCGAGCTGGAGATCATTTCCGACAAGGCCCGGCGGGTTCGACTGCGTGCTCAGAGCGAGCGTGGTGATGCAATCATCAGCGCCCTCGGCAGGCGTCTTTCGCGTTGAACGATTCCCGGTTGCGGCCTCTAGGTGGCTCTGGTAAGCCCGCGCCAACGTACAGGTTGAACTGACTCCATGCCCCGCCGCGACGATATCAAAAGCATCCTTCTCATTGGGTCGGGGCCGATCGTCATCGGGCAGGCCTGCGAGTTCGACTATTCGGGCACCCAGGGCGCCAAGGCGCTGAAGGAAGAGGGCTACCGGGTCATCCTGGTCAACTCGAACCCCGCGACGATCATGACGGACCCGGAGTTCGCCGACCGCACGTACGTCGAGCCCCTGACACCGGAGATCGTCGAAGCGATTATCGCCCGCGAGAAGCCCGACGCCGTGCTGCCGACGCTGGGCGGCCAAACCGCGCTCAATCTCGCGCTCGCGCTCGCGGACCGAGGGATCCTCGAGAAGTACGGTGTGGAGCTGATCGGCGCGAAGGTCGAGGCCATCCGCAAGGCCGAGGAGCGCGAGCTCTTCAAGGCCGCGATGGACAAGATCGGGCTCAACAGTGCCCGTGCGGAAGTCGCTCGCACCACCGAAGAGGCCAACGAGGTGGCGGAGCGCATCGGCTTTCCGATCATCCTGCGGCCGTCGCTCACCATGGGTGGCTCCGGCGGCGGCATCGCTTACAACAAGGCGGAGTTCGACAAGGCTATCCAGTGGGCGTTCCAGTGCAGCCCCATTCACGAGTGTCTCATCGAGGAGAGTCTCCTCGGCTGGAAGGAATACGAGCTCGAGGTCATCCGTGACACCGCGGACAACTTCAGCGTCATCTGCACCATCGAGAACTTCGACCCGATGGGCGTGCACACCGGCGATTCGATCACGGTCGCGCCCGCGATGACGCTCACCGACCGCGAGTACCAGCGCCTTCGCGACGCGGGTCGAGCCATCATCACCGAAATTGGGGTCGAAACCGGCGGCTCCAACATCCAATTCTCGGTCAACCCCGAGGATGGGCGCCTCATCGTCATCGAAATGAACCCGCGCGTCTCGCGCTCGAGCGCTCTGGCCTCGAAGGCTACGGGCTATCCGATTGCGAAGATCGCGGCCAAGCTTGCCGTCGGGTACCGCCTCGACGAGCTCCAAAATGACATCACCGGCACGAGCGCCGCGTTCGAGCCGACCATCGACTACGTGGTCACCAAGGTTCCCCGCTTCGCCTTCGAGAAATTCGCCGGCGCGGACCCGCGGCTCACCACACAGATGAAATCGGTCGGCGAGGCCATGGCCATCGGCCGGACCTTCAAGGAGTCCTTACAGAAAGCGGGGCGCTCGCTCGAGACCGGGCGCGACGGGCTCACCTCGCTGCTTTCGAAGGTCGACTACCGAGACTTGGCCGCCCAAGTGAGGCGGCTGGTCGAGACTGGCGAGGCCATCAACACGGCGAAGCCCATGCTCGCAGACTTGCCCAACCCGAGTGACGAGGATTTGCGCGAGGCGATTTTGGATCTCGTCCGTACTCCGCTCGCCGAGCGGCTCTGGTACGTCGGCGACGGCCTTCGAGTTGGGCTCACCGTCGACCAGCTTCATCAAGCCACGGCCATCGACATCTGGTTCCTCGAGCAACTGCGCCAGATCATCGAGTTCGAAGGGACGCTCCGGGCCTCCGCAGGGAAGCCGCTCGACGAGCCGCTGCTTCGGCAAGCCAAAGCGCTCGGCTTCAGCGATGGGCAGATTGGCACGCTTCGCGGCGAGGCCGCGCACGAGGTTCGCGAGAAGCGAGGTGCCCTCGGGGTGCGGCCGGTCTACTGCCGTGTCGACACTTGCGCCGCGGAGTTCCCCGCACTGACGCCCTACATGTACTCGACGTGGGGCCTCGAGAGTGAAGCCCGCCCTGAGGGCGACAAGAAGAAGATCATGATCCTCGGAGGCGGTCCAAACCGGATCGGGCAGGGGATCGAGTTCGACTACTGCTGCGTTCATGCTTCGTTCGCGCTCAAGGAGATCGGCTTCGAGACCATCATGGTCAACTGCAATCCCGAAACGGTCTCCACCGACTACGACACCTCGGATAAGCTCTACTTCGAGCCGCTGACGTTCGAGGACGTCATGAACATCGTCGAGATCGAAAAGCCCGACGGACTCATCGTGCAGTTCGGCGGGCAGACGCCGCTGAAGCTCGCCGTTTCGCTTTCCCGTGCCGGCGTGCCGATTCTCGGGACGAGCGCTGACGCCATCGACCGCGCCGAAGACCGCGAGCGCTTCGACGAGCTGCTCACCAAGCTCGACCTCAAACGCCCGAATGGCGGCATCGCCAAGGGCAGCAAGGACGCGTTTGCCGTGGCAGAGAAGATCGGCTTCCCTGTCGTCGTGCGCCCGAGCTACGTACTCGGCGGCCGCGCCATGGAAATCGTGCACTCCCAGGAGGAGCTCGCGCGCTACATGACCGTTGCCCTCGAAGCGGTTTCCGATGCCGAGACTCAGACGATTCTCGTCGACGAGTTCTTGAAGGACGCCATCGAGGTCGACGTCGACTGCGTTTCGGATGGCAAGGATGTCGTCATCGGCGGCTTGCTGCAGCACATCGAGGAGGCCGGGATTCACTCGGGCGATTCGTCGATGGCGCTCCCAGCGCACGCGCTTCCACCCGATGTGTTGGCCACGCTTCGTTCGTCGACCCGCGCGCTGGCGCTCGAGCTCGGCGTCGTAGGCCTGATGAACGTCCAGTTCGCGGTGAGGGGGAGCGCTGTCTTCGTCATCGAGGTCAATCCCAGGGCCTCGCGGACCATTCCGTTCATCAGCAAGGCCATCGGCGTGCCGCTCGCGAAGATTGCCGCGAAGGTCATGGCCGGCCAGAGCCTGCGCGAGCTCGGTTACATGCGCGAGATCGTCACCGAGCACATTGCGGTCAAAGAGTCGGTCTTCCCATTCACGAAGTTCCCCGGTGTCGACACGATCCTGAGCCCGGAGATGCGATCGACGGGCGAGGTCATGGGCATCGCCGACAATGTCCCCGACGCCTTCTCCAAAGCGATGCTCGGCGCGCATTCCGAGCTTCCTGAGGAAGGCAAGGTGTTCATCAGCGTCAAGCAAAACGACAAGCCCGCTGCGGCCGAGCTCGCCCGCCGCTTGAAAGACCTCGGGTTCGACATCATCGCCACCAGCGGCACGCGCGACGTGCTCGAGCGCGCCGGGGTCGAGGCCGAGCGCGTCAACAAGGTCGGCGAGGGGAGGCCGCACATCGTCGACCGCCTGCAGAGCGACGAGATCGCGCTCGTCTTCAACACCACCGAGGGCGCCAGAGCGATTCGCGACAGCCGCTCGATGCGCCGCCAAACGGTCCTCAGCGGCGTGCCGTACTTCACTACCATCGCCGCGGCGGTTGCTGCAGTGGACGCCATCGAGGCGCGCCGCTTGCGTCCGCCATCGGTCTGCTCCCTTCAGGAGTATCACGCCCGCAATAGCGAGCTCGCGACCCTGCGGCCCCCTGGCAGCTAGCTCGCGGGTTGCCAACTTTCGGCCGACGTTATACGAACGGCCGATGGACCGGGTCCCGATGACACCTGATGGGCACGCTGCCCTCAGCGCCGAGCTCGTGGCTCTCAAAGCCGAGCGACCGAAGATCTCGCAAGAGATTGGAATTGCCCGTGACCACGGCGATCTCAAAGAGAACGCCGAGTACCACGCTGCGAAAGACAAGCAGGGCCTCTGCGAGGCCCGCATCGCGGAAATCGAAGACAAGCTCTCGCGTGCCGAGGTGATCGACCCATCGACGCTCAGTGGTGAAAAGGTGAAGTTCGGCGCCATCGTCGAGCTCGAGGACATGGACAACGGCAAGATGGTCACGTACCGCCTCGTCGGTCCCGACGAGTCCGACATCAAGCAGGGCAAGCTGTCGATCACCTCCCCGGTGGCGCGGGCCCTCGTAGGACGAGAGGTCGGCGACGAGGTGCGGGTCCAGGCGCCGGGTGGCGTACGCCACTACGAAGTCAGCGACGTTCGCTGGGGCTGAGTGCCGTCGCTACTCGATCATCCCGTCGAGTCGCTGCCTGGAATTGGGCCGACGACGGGGGCGCAATTGCGAGCGCGGGGGTACGCGACGGTGGGCGACCTCTTGTGGCTCCTGCCGAGCGGCTACGACGATCAACGGACACCGACGCCGATTCACGCGCTTCGGAACGGTGAGTATGCGGTCGTCGAGGGAGTGGTTCGCAGGGCGCATTCCTTCCCGCGTGGCGCTCGCATCGGTTTCGATGCGCGAATCGAGGACGACGCCGCGCCTCCCGATGAGGGTGGCTACGGCGAGCTGAAGCTGGTTTGGTTTGCGGCGATACCGGGGCTCGGCCGACGCTTCGCGGAAGGAACGAAGGTACGGGTCGCCGGGCGCGTCCAGGACTACCGCGGCACTGCCTCGATCGCCCACCCGGAGTCCTTGCCTGCGGATGCACCCGGAGCGATTGAGTCTCGTTATCCCGAGGTCCCCGGTGTTCGCCGAAAAGCGTTGCGAAAAGCGATTCGGTCCGCGGTCGACCGTGCCGCGGGCGCGGTACCCGACTTGATCCCCGAACCGCTGCGGGTCGAGTTGGGTATCGGCACAGTGGGAGAGGCTGTGCGCGCGATTCACGTTCCGGACCCGGACACGTTCGACTCCGACCCGGAGGCGCCCCCGCCCGGCTACGCGAGGCTCGCGCTCGAAGAG
>JBATLA010000098.1:0-3014 GCA_049669945.1 Polyangiales bacterium
GCGCAGCAGACCCTTGAAGGCCTTGCCGACGCTGAACGCTGAACACTGGCACTGGCACTGGCACCTCTCAAGACTTGAGGAGTGATGCTGCGACTACGGGTGGGGGTGGGCGGATCGGATGTAACTAAACCCTAGTAAGTCGCGGTAGCCACCGGCGCGGCCAAGTCGTTCACATCGTGAACCCTCAGACCGCCGTGACTGATCGAATAGATGAAGTCGTCGATGAAGACGCCGCGCGTGATCTGCGGATAGTAGCCGCAATAGTAGTAGAAGTCCTCGACCGGGTACGCTTGTCCGCAGTCGTCGACGACGAGGTCCGAGTGGTCGACGGCCCCTCGACGATTGAAGCCGTTCTTCGCGCTGACGTCCCAAAGCTCGAGTGTGCTCGAGAACTCGCTCTCGTAGGACACGAAGGGAAATGCGAGGAGACCCTTGTCCGCGTAGAAGTTGAACGCTTTGTGATTGTGGTTGGCCTCCGAGTAGCCATCACCAACGAGCGCCTTGTGCGCGAGGACCGGTTCGGCCGGGTTGGTGACGTCGAAGATCTGAAGCGCCGTGCCATTGTCACGCTGCGTGTCCTCGTCGACGTCGCGCCCAATGGTCAGCAGGTGATTGTCTCCGAGCGGGTGCATGTAGTCGCTGAAGCCCGGGATCTTGAGCTCGCCAAGAACTGTAGGATTGGCGGGGTCGCTGAGGTCGATTGCAAACAGCGGGTCGACCTGGCGGAACGTCACGATGTAGCCGAGGTCGCCGAGGAACCGCGCCGAGAAGATGCGCTCGCCCTCCGCAAGCCCCGGGGTCTGCCCGATGACACCGAGGCCGCCGTCCTCGAGGCGAAGCGTGCTCACGAGGTTGTCGGTCGTCGGAGGAACCCAAACCTCCGGCGTGATGACCTCGTCGTTCTGGTGGTGCCAAGTCGTGCGGGTCGTCGCGATGCGGATGACCCCTGCCTGCTCGTCGATCGAGAACTGGTCGTTCACAACGCCCGGGACGAAGCCGGAGCCCTGGTATGGGGTGCGTTGCACCTCGGAAGAGACCGCGAAACGATGCACGGCCGTCCGGTCGCTGTTGACGTCTCGCTCGAACCAACTCCAATCCGGCTGCGCCAGGATGAGCGTCTCGCTGTTGGCATATACCTGCGTCGCCTGACCGAGAATCGAGGTGATCGCAGCAGGCCCGCCCTCGTCGATGTCGATCCCTAGGATCTGCGTGAGCCCGTAGTTCGTCAGCCCCGGAGTGGGCGAGTAGAAGTCGGTGCACTGGTGAGTCTGTTGCTGGATCTCCCCGTCGATCCGCTCGCCCCAAACGGGCAGCCACTGGTCGAGGGTCGTCGCCGCAATCGCCTCTTTTGCCTCCGCAGCCCACGCGCGAGCAAGGAGGATTTCGGCGTCACGCGACTCCGGGTAGACCTGCCCGTTGTAGACGATCTCGTAGAGGTGAGGCACCGTGCCTGGACGCTGCATCTGGCTCTGGACGACCGCGCGAACGATGCTGTCGTGGCGGCGCGACGAGGTGTACCAACCGTCTACGTAGATTTCGCGCACAACCTGGTGAGGGACGCTACTCAGGTCGATGACCGTCGTCTTCACATACGAGCGACCGCAGTAGTAGTAGCCATCGAAGTCGGCCAAGCCGGGCTCGGGACCGTAGCCGTATCCCTCGCACAAATCGCCGTCATCGAGCGCCTCGACGCCGTACACACTCGAGAAGACGACCGCACGGTCCCCCTCGACGAACATTTCGATGGCCCCGCCTTCGATCTCGACATCGGCGACCTTCGAGGTCTGCGCCGCCGGCCACGAATCGAACTCATGAAAGCCGTTACCGCGAATGACGTAGAGCTTTCGACCCTCATCGCCAACCTTGACGATGTCGGCTTCGTCGACATCGGCGACTTGCCGGTTGGTGTCGGAAAAGCCAGTCGGCGCATCGGCTCGGTCGCCGTCCGAACCTGCCTGGGGAGGCGCAGCTCCGCCGGTGCCGCCAAAGCCGCCTTCCGCGACGGCGTCGAACACGACCGGTCCGCCCCAGCCGTAGTACTCCCGCTCGATGAACGACTTGAGCTCCAGGTCGACCTTCGCGATCGCGTCGTCTTGGATCGCCTCCAAGACGTCATCGCAGGAGCTGGCCTGCCGCAGGGCAGCCTCGTACTCGCTGACCTGAGAGTCATTCGAACAAGCAAACGCGCCCACGACGAGCGCCAATCCAAGAACACCAGCAAAACCACGCATCCTGTGCCTCCTGTCGCGGATCTAATGACTAGCAAGTCGCGTGCCCGAAGAAAAACCGAATGATTTCGTGACGGGGCCTGAGTCAGCCTGTGCCATCTCGATCATGCTTGCACCCCTGAGTAGCCCATGTTGGTGAAGCAGAAAATCATTTTCATTTACGACGGGGACACACTGGAAATGACTCATCGGGAGGCCGCTCGCGTTTGTGGCGTAGCGATCGTGCTTCTCGCCGCACCTTCAGCCCACGATCATGTGGGGCCGGGCGAGCCAGCGCTCGAGGAACCGGTAGCCGGTGAGTACGGAGCCGAGCTCGACTCGATGCGCGGCATGCAGGAGGTACGATTCCAACGCGCCAAGACGAGCGTCGGCGGCTACAGGGAGCTCCACTCCCGACGCTGAGATTGAGCTTTCGACCGATCCAACAGGTCGTCATGAAGTTCGACTACCAAACCGTGCGTGCCTCTTCGGGCCCGCACGAGAGCCGATGGAACGTCGGCCTCGGCTGGATGTTCTAGCTACGGCGCCGCAACACAATACGCGTAGACGATCGTGGCCGACTTCTCGATGATCGGGTACGTCGTACCCGCGTCCTCGTCGACGAAGCAAGTCGTCGTCCCCGGGACACCGGCGACAGTTGCCGTGATCGGCCCGTCACCCGTGTTGATCGACGTGTAGATCAGCTCACCGAAGCCATCGACGTCCGCGATGACCCCGGCCTGCTCAACCGGCTCATCGGCAGCATCGAATGTGAAGGGATCGTCGCTAGCAGCACTGATCGTGGCG
>JBATLA010000099.1:0-4126 GCA_049669945.1 Polyangiales bacterium
CTGCAGATGTTCAATCCAGAGGCCTTCGATCCCACGGTTCGGTACGTGGAGACCTTCAAACGGGGCTACTTCGTTCTCGACGTGCAGGCTGACAAGGCACAAGCGGATTGGTATCTGCTCGACGGAATCACGGAGGGCGAGGGAAATGAAGAGCTCGATGCCAGCTGGGCGGTCCGAGATGGCGATCGGTACGTAGTCGAAATGGACAGCCCCGAAAGCCCAATAGCCGAGGCGCCCCCTCTAGCCACCTGACTCTGGACATTGCCCTACGGCGCGCTATTGCTTGATCTGCGAATCCCTGGAATCTACGCTAGCGATTCCCCTCAACAATTACGGAGAGACACACCATGGCAATCGAACTGCCAGCCCTTCCGTGGGCCCAAGACGCGCTTGCGCCACACATCAGCGCTGAGACGATCGAATACCACTACGGCAAGCATCATGCGGGCTACGTGAGCAAGCTCAACGCCGCGATTGAAGGCACCGAGCTCGCGAGCAAGTCGCTCGTCGACATCATCCGGGAGGGTGGGGCGACGTTCAACAATGCCGCTCAGGTTTGGAATCACACCTTCTACTGGAACAGCATGACGCCCGGTGGGGGCGGCCAGCCGTCCGGAGCGATTGCCGACGCCATCAATGGCAGCTTCGGAAGCTACGACAAGTTCCGCGAGGAGTTCTCGAACGCCGCGGCGACTCAGTTCGGCTCGGGCTGGGCTTGGCTCGTCGCCGAGGGTGACAAGCTCGCCATCAAGAAGACCGGCAACGCCGAGACGCCGATCACGACGAGCGCCAAGCCACTCCTCACGATCGATGTCTGGGAGCACGCCTACTACATCGACTACCGCAACGCGCGGCCGAACTACATCAAGACGTTCCTCGATTCGCTGGTCAACTGGGACTTCGCGAATCAGAACCTGAGCGGCTGAGCCGAGCCACATGTCGACCGCGCCTCGCTGGAGCCGCCGCGCCTCGCTCGCGTGGGTGGCAGGCTGCTATCTGGTGGCCTTCGCGGTCGCATGGGTGACCCTACAGTTCGTTCCCGAGGAGCTCGGGTCGTTCTGGGCCGTTGCGATCGCAGATCTGGCAGCGACTCTCGTGGTGTTCGCGTTTTCGCGCGGGCTCAAGTGCTCGAGCATGTACGACGCCTACTGGTCGGTCGCGCCGATCGTCATCGTTCTCTACTGGGTTTTCCAAGGGGAGGACGGGGTTCATCCCATTCGCGCCGGGGCCGTGCTGTTCCTCGTCACCTGGTGGGGCGTGCGGCTGACGTACAACTGGGCGCGCAGTTGGCCTGGGCTCCACCACACCGATTGGCGCAACCTCATAATGAAGGACAAGGCGCCCGCGCTCTGGTTCTTCTCCGACTTGTTCGGGATCCACCTGTTCCCGACGGTCGAGGTGCTGGCCGCGCTCAGCGGCGCGTGGGTCGCGTTGAGCCAGGGAACCAGCCCGCTCTCGTTGATCGATGCCCTGGCGTTGGTCGTGACCGCGGGCGCCATCACGATCGAAACCGTCGCCGATCAGCAGCTCGTGGCCTTCGCGAAGGTCAAACGGCCCGGTGAGATCATCAAGACGGGGCTTTGGCGGTATTCGCGGCACCCGAACTACTTCGGCGAGCTCTCGTTTTGGTGGGGGCTCTATCTGTTCGGGCTTGCGGCGGACCCGAGCTACCTGTGGACCATCGTCGGGCCGATCATGATGACCGGCATGTTCGTGGGCGTCTCGATCCCGTGGATGGACCAGCGGAGCTGTGAGCGCCGGCCGGAGTACGCCGAGCACATGAAGCGCGTGAGCGGGCTCGTGCCCTGGTTTCCAAAGAACGCGTGAGCCGGCTAGAAGAACTGCGGCCAGACCAACGGGTCGAGGAACGCGGTTTGAACTGCGAACAGGAGAAGGCCGAGCAGGGCGAGCACGCCGGCAAGCCCCTCGGCACGTGGCTTCATCGTGAAGAGCGCGATCATCAAGCCGATCGATCCGACGCCGACGCCCAGCAGATCGACGCGGACGGTGAGCCAAAGGGCAGAAGACGGGTTCTCCAGATACGCGAACGTCAGCGGCATCCAGGCGGCAGATGCCACCATGATCAGCGCGTAGAGCGCGTTCAATAGTCCGAAGCCGAACCTGCCGAAGCGCACCTCGTCCGCGTCGGTCCGCACCAGGAAGTAGTATGAGAAGAAGAAGTACCCGCCCGCGGCGAGCCACATCGTAACGCCGTAAACGGCTTGGAGCTCCGGCGGAATGCTCCCCCAGAGGTCGTTGCGCGTGTCGGGGTGGGTTGCGAGCCCGTGGACGTAGCTACCGAGGACGGCAGCTCCCCCCACGGCATTGATCGCGAGCCAGGTCTTCTTTTGTGTATGCACTCCTGGTGTTTACGGCAATTCGTCCGGTAGGCACAGGTCTTGCGCGTCGGTTTCGTCGGGAGAGCATCCCGAAAGCGAAGGGAAGCTGCACACCCCATCAGCGACAGCTGGTTCGCTGTCGGCGTCGTCGACCAGGCAGTGGTTCGTCCCCGTGCCGTTTCGCAGGAACTCGTCGAGTTGTTTGCGAGAAGCTTCGCGTCTGCGGACGTCCTCGTGCGGGTCGCTACACTGCGACATCGGTACGTTGCAGTAGGGTTGACCCGGGAGTCCGAAGTCGTACTCGGTGTAGAAGCTACCGCTTTCGGTCGATGTGACCGGATCGAGTCTCCAGATGTCGCGAAGCCCCGTCGTGAGGTGTCGCGCGTTCATAGTTCTCGCCATGACGTGGCCCGCAAACGTCGTGACCTGGTGATCGCCAATGCCGACCCGCATCAGCACCTCTTTTTCGTTCACTCCCGGTAGGGTGTTCTCTACGATGTGATGCGAATATCCGTTCGGTTCGACGCGGTCCCATGTCATCTGCGCCAAGCCAATCAGAAGCTGGGCCATTCGGTAGTCTTTGTAGAACAGCCGGATCACAACTAGGAATTGGTCGAAGTCTACGCTCCGGAACAACAAGAAGCTGTAGGGCTGCCCCATTACGCCGAGCGCGCCGCGCTCGATGTCGTCGCTCGTGGCCAAGATCACCGGGCCCATGATCCCGCCCTGGCTGATGCCGTGATAGTAGATCTCGTCGGCTTTGATGTACTGGCCGAATTGCGGGTCCTGGGCGAAGCTGGTCTTCATCATACGCAGCATCACCAGGTGATTGAGAAAGCCCTGATGGAGGCGATCCCACATTGTCTGCACGGCGGAGAACTTCCCACCCGTCAACGCATCAACCACCACCGTGAAGTCGGGGTCAGACATCCCTTGGAGGTCCGTTCCAAAGAACGCGTAGTTGTACTCTTTCATGAACGAGCGGAAATGGCCCGACTGGATCTGCTCTTTCTCGCCGAAGAGGCCGTGTCCGTACTCGATCGTCGCTGCTGGATTATCGGCGGTTGCGCTCTTCGGAATGAGGACCTCGAACGGGATGTCCGCCCAGGGTTGCTCCTCATTGACCACTGGCATGTCGTTTTCGTCCAAAAGCAAGAGCGAACCCGCTTCGGGCGAGGTCATGAACAGCGGAACCTTCAAGGTGCCGAAGATCCGGAACGCGATGTTTGTGGGGTCGTAGTCGTCTTCCACGCTATCAATCGTGTACTGGACGCCCCCATCCGCCTCGATGAGCTCGAACGCGGTGTCGCGCATGTGAAGGAGCCACCGAGTGTTGTTTTCGTCGCTGGCGGTGTTGAAGTCCCATGCGATTTGGACCTCGTCGCGTGACCAGCCCTTGGCTTCGATTTTCGCGAAAATGTCTTCGTAGAGGTCGCGGCGCGCTTCGATCGATTCGTCTTCGCTCGCGGTGCCGTCGCGAAGGGCGGCGAACTCCGGGGAGGGTTCGATCACCGCGGCGTCTCCGTTCGTCACGTTTCGAAACGCGACGATGTAGCGGGCATTGTCCCGGAGGCGTACCACCGGGCGAAGCATCGTAGAGACCTGGTCGGGCCGGATGCCCGGCTCCTGAAGGGCCTGCACGTCGATTTGTGCGAAGTGCGGAACGAGATCGCCGGTCTCCGCGTCGAGCAGGAGAGTCGGGGACGAAGCCGAAAGGGATTGGTCGATGTCCGTCACCCCGCCAAACACGTCGTCGGTGGCGCCGGGGAGGTAGGTCAGAAGCGGGG
>JBATLA010000100.1:0-3058 GCA_049669945.1 Polyangiales bacterium
TTCGATGAGCTCGACGACGTCTTCTTGCGTCGCGTGCTCGCCCGGAAATTCGAGGTACATCGCGCCGACGAGGTTCTTCTCGTCTTTGGCCGCCGTGAGGGCCCCCCAAAGCGGGATCCCCGCAAACGACCCTTCCGTCGCGTAGGGTACGTACCCCGCCACCGTCCGAAGCTCGCGCTGCACCTGGCTCAAGATCTCCGTCACGTGCTGGGCGAGCACGGCGGGCGGAACGCCTCGAAAACTAGCCGTCCGGGACCGATGCATCGGCGCCCCGGCTTTGGTTTCGAGCGTGCTCCAGGCCGAGGTCGCCCCAAGCTCCACACACAGCGCCTCGAGCCCCTCCTCGATGAAACGGCCGCTCCGAAGGGCAGAGACGACTGTGGTAACGACCTCGCGCAGCCGCGGCCAAGGGTCTTTGATTTCCGCAGAGGACATCGGGCGCCGTGAATATATGTTGGCTGTCGTCGGGACCACAAGCTTTGCGTTGCCGACTGCTACGCGCGCGCCGACGCTGAGCCCACAAAGGGCTTCATCTTGAGCACCAGCTGCGCTTGCGTCCTCACGCCGAGCTTTCGCTTGGCGGACGCGAGCAGCATCGACACGCGTTGCGTGCTGACGCCAAGTTGATAACTAATCCACTTGCTGGTGTTGCCGCATGCGGCCAGCGCTACGACCTCACGCTCGCGCTCCGTGAGGCTTCTCGGATCGTCGATTCCAGGTGGATTGGGGATGACGACCACGAATCGACGACCGTCAGTGTCGAACCAATCGACCAATGACCATCGGCCTTGCAGCACGCCTCGCCAGACAGCGAGGGCCTCGTCTGGGTTCTCCTTGCCGAGCCTGCCTCGCGCATGGTCGACTTGAATCGCGGCCTCTCGAAGCGCTTGGGCCACGTCCTGTTCTTTCGCTTCACCCTTGGCCTCGGCGAACACGAACTTCCTCGGGTCGATCAGCGCGTCGCCGCCGAAAGGAAGCTCGCTTACCGGCTTCGCTCCGAACACACCGGCGGAACCCAAACTGCGCCTCAGGCGATGGCCCATTGCGATGTGGGCGCAGAGGCTACGCCAGCGACGGCGCTCGCCCCTGCTCAGCGAGATGAAATCCGGCGAGGGGATGTTGATGCCGATCCCATGAAGACGCGGGTCCAACGCCCAGACGCCGAGAACATCCCTACAGCCCACCTGCTTTTCGAACTCGCGGAGGATGCTCGGCGACTCCGCGTTGGTCTCCGAAGCGGTACGAGCCCCAGCGTCCCGAGCAGCTAAAGTTTGTGGCAACCTCATGCCCACGTCGCGAGCGGCGCGCGCGAACATCAGCCCTAGGTCTGGCTCTCCCGCACGAACCGATAGCTGAGCCACCATCGGTTGCTGGTCTGCGGAGCATCCCGCCCAAATCGCGGCCGCGCAGCCGAGCCCTCGATCAAAGAGCGGAGCCCCCTTCTCGAGCAGATTCGGAAGCCACTCCCTGGGCCCGAGCCGAAGGTCGTAAGCCGCCCCGGCAACGTCGATCGCGGCGGTGGCGAGGGGGTCCATCGCATAGACACGAATGCATGGGACGTGCCATGATCAATGCGGCATATCTTGTAAGTTGAGCGTTCCAGAGCCCCCAAAACGGCGACGCGTGCCGACACCCCCCTGTCGGGAGACGTCAGGCGTGACTCGCAGTTGCCGTGTACAATTACGTATTGTTCTTCGAGTCCGGATCCCGTCCTCTTGCGTCGAGGAGGTTCGGTATGAATCGGAGCAAGCGATTGATGGTGGTGGCAGTGCTTGGTGGCGCGTTGGCGTTGAGCGGGTGCAGTGATTCAGACGACGGCGGCGGCGGAACCGCCACCGTGCAGCTCGACCTTCAGGTCATCGAGTTCGAGCCTGGCGCGGACACGGACCCGCCGTTTGAAGGTGCAGAGGTGTGCGTTGCGGACACGACGAACTGCGGCACGTCCGATGCGGACGGCATGGTAACGCTTCAGATTCCGGCCAACTCGGAGCTCGAGCTCTTGGTCACCGCCGAAGGCTACGGGCCCACGCTGACACCTCAGACGACAACCGACGAAGACATCACGACCCAGCAAACACCGCTCATCAGCGATGCGACTCTAACGGTTCTCGCGGGCGCGCTCGGCACCGAGTATCCGCTGGGCGAAAACGGCCTCGTCGCCCTGTCGGTGCTCACCGCACCCATCACAGCCGACAACAACGGCATCGCGGGCGTGACCCTCACGCCCGATCCCGCAGCGACCGTCTACTATCTCGACGAGAACGAGATCCCCAGGACGGACATCAGCGCAACCACCGAACCTTCGGGCGCAGGCGGGCTCATCGAGGTGGCGCCCGGCACCTACGAGCTCGAGCTTGGCGCAACCGCGAGCAATTGCGTGGTCGTAGCCGGTTGGCCCGGAAGCTCGGCGAGCTCGGTCAGCCTCCCAGTGCGCGCAGGCTTCATTACCCAAGGCTTCATGACCTGCGACTCGGTTCCCTAGGGAGCTCGTGCACCATCCGACGCTTAGGCGCAGGACCGACGCATGACGCACACGTCGCATCGATTGCGAGTCTGCGTCTATACGTAATTGTTGGCGCGCTTCTTCTTGCCGACCCAAACAATTACGTATGTGTCGTTAACTATTGCGTGTAGACGCCGTGTCCGCGTAACGCGTACCAAGACCTCATGACCTGCCGCTCGCGGGTCGCGGAGGTTGCCATGATACGAAACGTTCGATTACTGCGATTGCTACTGGCTGCGGTGCTCGCTCCGATGCTGTTGGGAGCGCAGTTCACCTGCGAGAAGACAGGCAATACCAACCTGTACCTTCTCGAGATCCAGGCTGGGGGAGTGAACCACCTGCCTGCATTCGACATCAACGACCGCACGTACACCATCATGACGGACGATGCGACGACGATGACTGTGACCGCCGTGTCGGAGGACCTTCAGGCGACCGTCACATGGAACTTGAAGGGCTCGGGCGGACACATCGGTGTCGGCGGTGGAACGGTCTCGATGCCTATCCCAGATCCCAACTCGGAGCTCTTCATCTTCGTGAAGGCTCCCGGCGGCG
>JBATLA010000101.1:0-5078 GCA_049669945.1 Polyangiales bacterium
AGCCAGCACCGGTCGAACCGGAAGATGGTGCCGAGCCCGACGCCCCGCTGGAGCCGGAGCCATCCAACGACCCGGCCCCCGAGCCCCCGACCGAGGTGATCGAACCGGAGCGGTCCACCGAACCGGAGAAGGCGGCGGATGCGCCGTCAAACACCGAGGCCGCGCCGACGAATCAAGGATCTGGGGACGCCGCAGAATGAGCTTCGAGCAGCGCTACATCGGTGAGATCTTGGTTCGGCGCGGTGCGCTCGAGCCGGAAAAGCTCGAGGACGCGCTCGAGACGGCGGCGAACCGCGCAATCGACCTGCGCGATTTCCTAGTGGCAACACACACCGTAGAGGACGACAAAGTCGTTCGCGCGCTCGCCGACGAAGTCGGCATGGAGTTCGTCGAGAAGATCGCAACCGAGATGATCCCAGAAGACCTCATCAACGCGGTTCCGATCAACTTCGCACGACAGAATCATGTCTTACCGTTGACGCAGACCGACGAAAGCGTGCGCGTCGCCATCGCAAACCCACTCGACCCGTTCCCAGTCGACGATCTACGGATCCTGCTCGACAAGACGATCATTGCGGTGGCGGCCTCGGAGGAGACCATCGAGGACGCGATCAACCGGGTCTACGAGCGCAAGGACGAAACCGCGCTGGCGGAGGCGAAGGAAGGCGAGGAGGTCGAAGAGCTTCGCGATCTCATCGACATGACCGACGAGGCGCCCGTCATCCGTTGGGTGAACAACCTGTTCTACACAGCCGTCAAGGAACGCGCGTCCGATATTCACATCGAACCGACCGACGAAAAGGTGGTCGTACGCTACCGCATCGATGGACGCCTCATCCCCCGCAAGGAAGCGAACAGAGGGTTCCTGGCTTCGATCGTCAGCCGTGTGAAGATCGAGGCCGGTCTCAACATCGCAGAGAAGCGCCTGCCGCAAGACGGTCGAATCACGAAGAAGATCGCTGGTAAGGTGGTGGACGTTCGTGTCTCTACCATCCCGACGGCCAAAGGGGAGCGCGTGGTGATGCGACTCCTCGACAAGGAGCAAGTGCTGCTCAACCTGATCGATCTCGGCTTCGCCCGCCGCGAGCTCGACCAACTCGAAAAGCTGATTACAAGACCCAACGGGATCATTCTCGTCACCGGTCCGACGGGTTCCGGTAAGACCACCACGCTCTACGGATGCCTCAACACGATCAACACACCGGAGAAAAACATCCTGACGGCGGAAGATCCGGTCGAATACGAGCTCCGCGGCATCGGCCAAATGCAGGTCCAGCCAAAGATCGGGCTCTCCTTTGCTTCCGGGCTGCGGAGCTTCCTGCGCCAGGACCCGGACGTGATCATGGTCGGCGAGATTCGCGATCATGAGACGGCCGAGATCGCGATTCACGCTTCTCTCACCGGTCACTTGGTGCTCTCCACGTTGCACACCAACGACGCGCCGAGCGCGATCACGCGCCTCGTCGATATGGATGTGCAGGCTTATCAGATCTCGTCTTCAGTCTTGGCGGTACTCGCGCAGCGCCTCGTACGTAAGCTGTGCGGATTCTGTCGGACTCCATACACGCCGACCGCACAGGACTTACGAGAGCTCGGTATCGATGCTGCCTCGGCACAGGAGAAGCTCGCTGAGCTTCGACGTGTCGCAGCGACCACGGTTCTCGGCGACAGGAACAGTGGCATCCCTGAACTACCGGACACAGCAGGCGCAGGTTCGTCGAAGCTCACGTTCTACCATCCGGGCGGATGCGATGAATGCAGCAATACAGGCTACCGCGGGCGAATCGGCATCTTCGAGTTGATGATCATCGACGAGCCGGTGCGCCGGGAGATCCTCAACAACAGCGATGCGAAGACCATTCAGCGCGTCGCGCAACAGCAAGGGATGAGACTTCTCCGTGAAGACGGAGCGCGTCAAGTCGTCGCGGGGGTCACGAGCGTCGAGGAGGTTCTCGCAGCCACCCAAGCCGCCGAGGTCTAAGCCATGGCGATCTATGCGTACAAAGGGTTCGATGCTCGGGGAAAGCCTGTCAAGGGAGTCCGCGACGCGGACAGCGCAAAGGCATTGCGCACGGTTCTCAAACGAGACGGAGTCCTCGCGACCGAGATCCTCGAGCAATCCGAGGCCGCTCGCAAGGCTGCGCGCGACATCGACTTCGGAAGGCTTTTTCGACGTGTTTCGCAGCTCGATGTGGCCATCGCCACACGCCAGCTCTCCGTGCTCCTTCGCTCTGGCGTTCCGCTTGTCGAAGCTCTGAGCGCGCTGATCGAGCAGCTCGACCAGCCTGAGCTCAAGAACGCGTTTACCGACACCCGAAACCAGGTCAACGAGGGTACCGCGCTCGCTGACGCGCTCAAAGCGCACCCGAACATCTTCCCAATACTGTACGTGAACATGGTCTCAGCTGGTGAGGCATCAGGGACGCTCGAGGAGGTCCTCGCGAGGCTCGCAGAGTTCCTCGACGACCAGACCCGTTTGCAAAGCAAAGTTCGCGGCGCCCTCGCCTATCCAGTCGTGATGGCGGTCGTGGTGATCTTGATCTTGTTTCTCATGATGTCTGTCGTCGTCCCGAAGGTCACCGCGATCTTCGAGAACTTCAACCAGACGCTGCCTTGGTACACGCGGCTCTTGATCTTCGTCAGCGATATCTTCAGCGACTACTGGTGGCTCCTGGCTGCGCTGATCGCTGGCGCCATATACTGGTTCCGTCGGTGGAAGGCGACCGAAGAGGGCCGGCGGAAGTTCGACCTATTCATCCTCGAAGTTCCGCTCTTCGGACCGCTCCTGATCATGGTCGCCGTGGCACGCTTTTCTAGGACACTCGCTACCTTGCTGGCAAGCGGCGTGCCCGTCCTCACGGCCATGGAGATCACGCGGAACGTCCTCGGCAACACCGAGCTGATGCGGGTGGTCGAAGAGGCGCGCGCAAGCGTCCGCGAAGGTGAAGGCATCGCGAAGCCGCTTCGCCAGGGAGAGCGCTTCCCGCCGATCGTCACTCACATGATTGCCATCGGTGAGCGCACCGGACAGCTCGAAGAGATGCTGATTCACGTCGCGGATGCGTACGATCAACAGATCGAGGTGCGTGTGGGAGCGTTGACGTCGATACTCGAGCCGCTGCTGATCGTGGTGATGGGCGCGGTGGTCGGCGGGATTGCGTTCGCCATCCTCATGCCGCTTCTCCAACTCAACGAGATGATTCAATGAGGTATGGTCATGGGGAGGCGTCGAAAGAGAGACCGAGTTTCGCTTCCGTGGGAACGGCGGGGAGGTCGTCTGCGCGGGGCTTTGAGCGACACCCGGTGGCAGGCTCTGCTCGGCTCGGCGCTGGCAGTGGTTCTCCTGCTCGGATTCGCGCGCTACGCAAAGCACCGCGTTCGTGTGCGCGACACGCACGTGGCGATTGGACAGGTAAAGCAGGCTATCGACCGCTTTCGGACGGATGTTGGGAGATGCCCGAGCTCAAACACGGAGCTCTTGCACCCCCCGCTTTCTCAGAAGCACTACCTCGACACGATGCCAACCGACGGATGGGGCCGACCACTTCACATCCGCTGCCCAGGCCATTTCGAGGACGAGGCCGATGTAATTTCTGCGGGCCCGAGCGGCTCGCTCGTAGAGGACGACAACATTCAATGAACCGAACCGGAGGCTCCATGCCCAACACAATCGAAACGCCCCGCCAACATCGAATCGCACGAGCGACGCGACGCGAGGGTATGACACTGATCGAGATCATGATCGTGATCACCATTTTCGCGATGATCGCCGGCGGCGTCGCTGTCGCCCTGCTCCCGCGGCTCGAAGAAGCCCGCATCAAGAGCACCAAGACCGATGCCCAAGCCTTGCGGTCCGCCGTGATGCTCTACGTGGCCGACAATCCGCGTCAGTGTCCAACGGTCGAAGACCTCGTCAACGACCGCTACCTCGACGGCAGCCGCCGGACCGCGGACGCGTGGGACACCGACTTTCTGATCAGCTGCGAGGACGGTGATATCGCGATCTCTTCGGCTGGCCCTGACCTCGAGTTCAACACCGAGGACGATATCTAGGCCGACATGCTCGCTCGCTCCCCATCCAGGAAAGGCGGCGGATTCACCTTGATAGAGGTGATCCTCGTCGTCGCGATCATTGCGGTCATCGTAACGGGCGCAACGTTCGGATTGGGCGCAGTCACGCGAACTCGGCTTCGCTCTGCTTCGTTCCGAGTGATGAGCGCTGCCCGATACGCCTACAACCGGGCGATCACTCAGGGCACCACGACGCGACTCCACTTCGATTTCGAGAAGAACACGATGGCGGTCGAAGAGAGCCAAACCCCCGTCACGCTCGCCACTGGCGACGACCTCGACGGAGAGACGGGCGATGCGGTCGACCCCTGGGACCTGGCCCGAAGACGGCTCGAGAAGCCTCTCGACAAACCGGTCCCACGCTCGCCGTTTCGGCCAATCACGAATTCCGATGGAAAGGAAATCAAACGCTACACGGCGCAGCCGGTCGGGGATGGCATCTCGGTCCACGGGTTGATCACTCCACACGAGATCGACACGCGGACCGAAGGAGAGGGGTCCGTCTACTTCTTCCCCGGCGGGGTCACCGAGCAAGCGGTCATCCAATTGAGCGACTCGAGCGACACAGTCTACAGCATCGAGATCCATCCACTGACGGGCAACGCGCGGATCCACAACTTTGCGTTCGAGCCGCTGGACGAGATCGATGACGAAGGCGAAGTGAGGGACAACATATGAGTCGCGGGTTCACGCTGCTCGAGGTGATGATCGCCATCGCGATTCTCGGGCTCTCCTTGACGGCGATCTTTTCGAGCGAGGTCGGGGCCGCAAACGTGGCGGCGCGCGCACGGCGTCAGAACGTGGCGGCCACGTTGGCTCGCTGCAAGATGGGTGAAATCGAGGAGATCATCGCCATCGAGGGTCTTCCTGCGCTCGAAAAGAAGGACACCGACGCTTGTTGTGAGCACGCGCCCGTCGAGGGATACGAGTGCTCGTGGATCGTCGAGCGCATCATCCTCCCCGAGTTGGGCGCTCAAGAAGCCGACGACGATGAGACCTCCCAGGAC